>CAMNKQ010000001.1 GCA_946542465.1 uncultured Clostridia bacterium
CCGCAAGTATCGGGAAAAGTGGCCTCTTTTCGTTCGAGAAAGTACGGAATGCGTATTACCTTGTCTGATTCTTTTTTCCGCTTCTCGACGGAAGCCGCGTGTTATAAGCTAGTATGGCATTTGATAGTACAAATGCCGCTTTTAGGGGCGCACCCTAACACCCGATACTAAAATCCGTTTCACGGTGAAACGGATTAATCCACGCCGTAGCGGAGAAAGGCGACCAGTATATCGATAAACTCACTGTTGGTGGGTGACTTCTCCAGCTCGATCCCGGCCACGCGGTTGAGGTCGGAATGATTGCGTCGATTCCATACCGAGGCAATCAGCGTACGGATCGCGTGTTCCACGGAGGACGGGCTAACCTTGAAATACAGGGCCGTTTCCGGGTAGGCGCATTTGGTGATCCAGAAATACTCGTCCGGCTTCTGCAATATGTGATACACGATATAGACGGTGTAATGAAAGCCGACCAGTCTGCCGGAGGCGCCGATGCTGCGAAGCAGCCGTGCGATCTCCTCCGGCGTCACGCCGGACATGTTGTTTTCAGAATAAAAGCTGTACATATCTGTCCTCCGCTTTCTGATGATATGGATTCTTTTTGACAGGACACCGTGAACTTTGAGGGGAACATCCTTCTGCTAATAACCCGTTTGAGAGAAGGTGTTTTGCCAAACGTCAGCAAGAAAAATGCGTTTCACCGCGAAACGAATAAAAGCCGATATTATCTTTTCGCTTTTGAACGCAGACGGTGGACATTCTTAACGCAAAACCGAAACTATAGTAACGGTGCTGAATCTCACCGATCTGGCCAAATCAGCAGATTTTCAGCCCCTTTCCTTCAACAATCCGTGCAGGGGAAGGGAAAATGCCTGTGTCGGATTGCCCATAACGATAGAAAGAGCCTGCTTCTCCACTCACGGAGTAGCAGGCTCTGCGCTTTAAGCGTCTGGCTCGTCGCTGACTACGATCTTAAATTTTATCACACCGAGTTTGGTTTCTTTCTTGCATTTGGTACAGTATAGGGGAAAGTTCAGTAGTACAGTGTCCTCGTAGATTTTGATCTTGCTTCTGGCTCCGCACTTGGGGCATGGGAGCCAGAGCGACTTCTTCTCTTGTCTTTCATTCATAGGCAGCTCTCCTATAAAACGAAATGATAGTTTCGCATTAGAATAGGAAGTTCTTTCTTTTTTGTCAATTTTTCTGCGCTATTTCCGCTCGCTGTAATAAAGCGACAGACGGGACATAATGTCCGCTGCAGCTTCCTGAGAAGTGACTTGTCCGGCAAAAAACCGCGCAGCGCTCGTAAGTACGATTGTATAAGTGGTGGAGTTGCTATCGTAAACGCCAGACACCCCATTTACCAATTCATCAAATTCGCTGATATGAGATGTATCTACGATCGGTTCTCCGTTAATCGTTCCTCCGTTTTCAACTGCGGAATATCCCTCGCTCACTCGCCGCTCATATTCTGCTTTCAAGAGGGGGCAGTATGCTGAACTGGAGCTTGTCCCCATTTCGGAAAGGAGCATGAATTTTATAAACTCCCATGCGCCTTCTTTATTCTCAGAACCTTTTGGAATTGCAAGTTTGCAAGACGGGACGATAATACCTGTGCCTTCAAAAAAAGGCATTCCAAATATGGCCATATCTCCGGCATTGCCGCCGAAATACTGGCGGCTGAACCACCAGCTTGCAAAGCTCTCATAACTGGACACTAAATAAAGCGGCTCCGCCCCAGTGGAATCATCGTACTCTTCTGGCAATTTAGCGGCATATTCCAAAATGGAAGCAATATCGTCCTGCGAATAGAGCTCCGTTTTTTGACTGCAAAAGGCTAATTCCAGAAAGGTATCCCGCGGCAATGTTCCGGCAAATGCTGAGTCTGGATCGCCTAAAGCGCCAAGTCTTTCGGATACAGTTGTGTGATGTTCGCTATGGACAAGTTCTTTGCTTCCGGTAATTGACCAGATAGTAAAAGCGGGCGCTATGCTCAAGAGCTTTCCGTCTTTTGTCGTCATGGCGTTTAACGGCCCTTCAAGTAAATCTGCCGTTGAAATGTCGGGATCGGCGTTGAAATATTCAACTAAGTCCTCCAAAGCATTTTCATTCGCAATGTTACTTGAAAAAGACATAATGTCAATGATGTCCGGAGCACTTCCGGCATTCATTTCTGTTGCCAAGGTTTGCATAGGATCAGTATATTGGCTATAGTCTTTGACTACCAAATGGTACTTATCATTTTCGTCATTAAACCGGATAACAATGTTAGAAAATTCATTAGGCATCCCATTGATCGCGATCACGATTTCTTTCCTTTGCGCAGAATCATCACTGTCTTCCTGTATCAGGCGAATGACGTCTGCAAACCAGACGAGATATTGACCGTTTGAATTAAGGGAAAAGCTCCCGTTGGAATGGATACCGACGCTTGTCCATTGAAATAGCCGGGTGATTGTGCCTGTTGCATTTTTATAGCAAAAGACATCCGTGGAGTTCCCAACATATATTTTCCCATCACAAGCCGCTAAAAGCCGCCCCGAGTCAAAAGCACATATCTCTGTCAGCTCTCCACTTTCGCAGTCAACGCTACTAATATGGAGCCCATCCGTATTGTTTGTCCCAATATAAATACTCACACCATCTGAGACCATCGAAAAGGGTTTTCCAATACTAATTTGCTCGCTCTTGACCCCCGTATCCGTATATTGCGCGATAAGATATTCGTTGGAATCGACATTTACATAGCTTAAATACAGCATGTCTCCAACTTGACTAATCCCATTTATATAAATATTGGATTGAGGTTCCAGATCTGCCAAGGCGCCGTGCCTGCCATCGGCATATGCGTTGTACAGCGAATAATGATTGCTATCATCGTTTTCTGTGCATACAACTAATGTAATGCAATCACTGCTTTTTGCTGCGATTGCAGAAACAGACTGATTCTCCTCCAACCAGCTTAAGTCATAGGTGATTTGAACATTACCATTGAGGTCATAGTCCCGAAGAACTAAAGCGTGGTCTTTTTCTCCATACACGATCATTTCATTATCCAGCAGCACAATGCTTCCAACAAAAGAAACTGAATCGGATAATTGCAGCGTTTTTGACCTGTATGTGCTTGATGCGTCCTCATGGCTATCTACGGAGTTTAGGATCATTGCGCCGGATTCAGAAAGCCGAGCCTGCTCATTTTTCCCACAGCCAGATAATAGGCAGCATAGAAGCGAAATGAGCAGAAGAACGCTTATCATGGTTTTGTGTTTATACATTTTTGGTTCCTCTTTTTTGAGTTGTCGTGTCATTCTTATCGGATCGTGCTGTAATCCACCATGTCCAGTATGGTGTCAATGGCAGCGTCGCTCAGCCTGCTAACTTGTGAGATATGAAGCGTGGCGAACGAGTTTTTCAAATAGACATAAGCATAGGCATCCGTGCCATTTTGCAATACGGTGAGTTCCGTCCCGTCTGGGGTAGTATGGCTCCTAACCGTAAAGGCGCTGACATCCTCAACAACGTCAAAAATCTCATCGCCGCTGGATAGGGTGCCATAGGGGGAGTTGTAAAGATAACAGATGGGGCCGGATTCCGTCTGGTCTTCCGTGATAAAGAAGCTGACGGCAAAGGTTCCCTCGTCGAAATAATAGAATTTGTCATACCCTGCAGGCTCGACGCGGAAGAAACTGCTACCTCCGGCGCAGACTTCGTTGATTCTTGCGGTGACTTCCTCGCGGGTAGAAAACTCCTCTCTGTCTCCATAGTTCTGATAGATCACAGTAATCTGATGCCTAAGCTTTAGCTCATAGCTCGCAGCAATGCTTTCCAGCTTGTCTGCCATCTCCTGTGTATAGATGTGATAACTTGGATCGTAGCCGGGGAAGTCCTTTGATCTGACTTCCAAATATGCCTCAAACTGCGCGTAATCTTCTGCGCTGATAACACGTCTTTCGATCTCCTCTATACCGCGCAGGAAGATCATCGTCACGGTTCCGTCCTCATTTTTCTCGTCTATAATGCCGCTGCAGTTCTCGGGCAACCTGCAGCTCTCCGGGGTGTGGGGAGCGTTCTCATCGCACCAGGAACTCCACTCTTCCCAGGCTTTTGCGGAGTTGTCGATCTTCTCTCTGATTTCATCGTCCATTTCCTCCGGCACATCCTGCGGCTGGGTAATGGACAGATAATCTGCGTTTGGATTCTCCCGCGGTTTGCTCCCTCTTATGAGCAACGCTTGTAGGCCGAAGAGATTTGTGGCATAGGCGACTCCTGTAAAAAGGGAAACGATAATAGCAGCAACCAGCAATGTGCTCCAAAGTTTCCGGTTAATGTGATGGGTTTTGGGACTTTCCGCGCTATAACCGAGAGCATTTGCGGTATCCGTGACATACTCATCTCTTATACCGCGCATGGCGTTCAGTAAGGCAAAAGAATCTAACATAAGCCTTCCTCCTGTAAGTATGTACGCAGCTTACCTCTTGACCGATATAAAGACGATTTTACCTTGCTCTGGCTATAGCCAAGCCTTTTTGATATCTCTGCAACGGACTCTAGAAACCAGTAGCGGGCAATAAACATTCTCCGCTCTGATTCAGGTAATGTGCTGACAAATGCATCAATCGCAGTCTCCAGTTCCTTTTCTTCATAAAGCTGCTCTATACTGATTACTGTTGGGATGCACTCTTCCAGCTCATCCAAGGCCAGGGGCGTTTCACCGCCGCCGCGCTTTTTGCTGGTTCTTGCACGGTATCGGTTAAGAGCAAGATTTCGCGTAATATACCCTAAAAAAGTCGAGAGAACAGAGGGCCGCTTGTCCGGCATCAGATTCCAGGCATTAAACCATGTATCGTTCACACACTCCTCCGCATCTTCGTTGCTTGCGCATATGTTATACGCGATGGTATGGCAATACCTGCCATACTTGCGATCCGTTTCCGATATGGCCTGATCGGAACGCTGCCAGTACAGATCAACAATCGCTGCGTCTTCCATACTGATCCTCCTTCGTGTTAAGAGCTCTCATAGATATATTACAAAAAAAGTCGCCGTTGGTCGCGATGATTTATTGCAAAATTCTATTTTCAGATAATAATGGCGAGACCCTTCCAAAAGAAAAGTATATCAGCACGAGAGATAAATGCAAATCTCACGGAAACTTGTCTCACGGTGAGACACATTTACAGCGTTTCCTTCACCAGGTTCCACGCCTTGTTTGCCAGCAGAACAGCTTGCCGGATCTCTGCCTCCTGGATGCTCTTTTTGGCGTTGGCCCAATGGGCGATCTGATTGACGTTGTTGCCGATGGACGACAGCACCCGCAGCAGGCCCGCGTATTCGCCGGGCGGCCTTTGCCTAAGCTGCACACCGGCGAGGGCGTTGCGGATCAGTACGCTGGCAGGCAAGCCCGTGATCTTGCATTGCTCCCGCAGATGGGCGTATTCCTCATCGTTCAGCCATAGGCCGACAAAGTGATTGCGTTCTCTCATAACACCTCCATGAAAAAAGGAAACTTGTCTCACGGTGAGACAAGTTTCCGGTTAATAGCTATTCGTTTATAAATTCGTTTCACGGTGAAACGAAAAAGCTTTGATATCCTTTTTACTCCGTTGGCCTGATGCTTGATTCGATGAGCGCCAATTCTTCAGATGTAAGCTGATCCCGGCGCTTCAGGCCTTTATCGAGAAGGATGTGAATTCCTTTTGCCCGAAGAAAAACTTCCGCATTTATGTATGCCTCTTGATAAGTGATGGGCCTGATTGGATGGATCGCGTTCCACGTAATAGTTTCGGCAAGATACTTAATCATCAAATTGTTAATATGCTGCTGCATTTTTTCGTGCTGTTGGGTGTAATAGTACTCCCGAAGCTTGTGGACCTCATCAATCAAGTCCGAGATCTCTCTGATATCTTTGTATGGCTCAAGGGAATTCAAATAATCGTTCACGCCTGTTCTCCTTCGACTTTTCTTGATAACCGCCAATTAGCCTCAGCAACAATCCGTCTTTTGTTTCGCAATATTAAGAAAAACTCAAATTTGCGAAATAGAACTCAGGTGCGCCTTATGCAGCTCGGCAAACACCTCAGCAGCCGGCGTCACACGCCCGGCAGCAGTGTCACCAAAGCCCTTCTCGATTTCCGCTTTCAACTGCTCCTTTGTGAGATTGCTCATGTCCGGGACGGGGACGACGGGCGGTTTCATCTTCGGTGCTGTTCTATTCTTCATCGATTCTGCTTCTGTCTCTCTTGCCATAGAGAAAGCGGCGAATCTCCACACGGTCTTGAAAGACGGCGTAATAGAGCACATAGTTCTTGACCGGCACCTTGCGGATCTCGTCCTTCATCGGGCGGTCTGTCCGGTAGAGCTCATGGGCGTAGGGGAACTCCGCGATGCGCTGTACCGTCTCGTCAAACTCGGCCAGCAGATCGCGGGCGGCTTTTGGCGCGTCCAGCGTGTAGGCAATATAGCCCAGCGCGTCCATCAAGTCGCTCTCCGCCAGCGGCAAATAAACGATCTTATGCACGCTTTTGCTCCTCCGCACCGCTCAGAAACGCACGCGCTTTCGCCATAACATCGGCATGGCTCAAACGCTCGGTCGTGCTGGCCGCCTGCAGTTCCGCCTCACGCAGCTTGTCATAGACCATGCTGTCATAACGGTTCTGCTCATAGCTCTCCATGCTCATGACAACGATGGAGCCGACGCCGTTCTTGGTCAGGAAGATCGGCTCACCGCTGAGCTGGGCGTCTTTCGTGATCTCAGCGAAATGATTTCTCAGATCGGAAACAGGACGAATATTCGGCATCTCGCCACCTCCTTGCTTAGCATTATTATATGCATAATTGCGCTAATTGTCAACGGTATATATTGGCGTGTCTGGTCGCTCCGGCAGCCTTCCGTTCATCGCGTCGCGTGGGGTTTTAGGGGTCATCCCCTAACAGGGGCGCTTGTGTTTAACAAATGCCATACTTGCTTAACACGGTGCGCTGTTTCTCCGCTTGTCGCATGAAAGAGAAAATTTGTCTCACGGTGAGACACATTTTAATTCGAGAAAACAAGGTGTTGGGAATGCAACCCAACACCTTGCCTTTTCCTTAATGACACCAAAGCACTTTGCTGTTTTTTAGGTAGAAATGGCTACCGCATCCGACCTTCCGGTTGATTGAAGGCAAAAAGGACAGTGTTCCCGCTAAATGCCACTGAATCTTCCAGCAGGGTCTTGACTCTGGGTTTGCATTCAGCTCGATTTTTTGACCGCAGCCACAGGGGCATAAGAAGATTGCATACTGAGGCTTTTGCAGATCACCAACAACATATATTTCCCTATCATTAACGGTCTCCGGATAATCGTCCAGGTTAATGATCCGATACCGCTTGCGCAATCTGCTGTTAAAAACACAAAGCTTTTGGCGGATCTTCATGATTCCCCTCCCAGAAAGGGCATATCCAAAAAGGGAATGCAATCTCCGCGGCCGAGATACTTTGCCAAGGCTGTATCTGCGTTAGCTGGAGGGTCGATGCGAAAACAGGGCTCTAGCAAATTACATGAGACTACCTCGACATCTTCGTTGGGCGTATCTCTGTAATTGTGGATTCTGTTGATCAGTTCCTGCACCGCTATACTGGACGCCATCATGTTAATACTAATCACTGCCGGTGCACTTTCTCTGGCTCCAATTATATATTTTTCCTGAAGTCTTGCTTGGTAAGCAGCAGGATCTGCCCTCCGAAGGGATTCGCTCTGTAATTGCTCGGTGCTATATACTCCCAAGCTGTGTAACGAAGCTTCGCCTGGTATAATATATCTCACGGCAGTACTTATTTCAGAAAGCCCTCCGTCGTTGGAAACCAGTTTGACCCCGACATCAATTAAAGGAACAGTGTAAAACGTGCCAATGCGGTTCAGTTGCATTCGTCCATCTGCAGAATCAAGACATCCAAACAGAACATCACACTGCGAAAGGTGCCGTAATGCATCGCGATCTGCTATGGTTGAAGGGACTGCGACAATTTCGCTTTTAAGCCCCATCGCTTCATAGCGCTCTTTGAGCATTTCGGCCTTGTTTCTATGCAGTATCGCGTCGGTTTTCCCTGCGTTTAATATCCGGCCAAGGTTAACTTCCTCTACCGAATCATCGTCGACCAACACTAACCGCTTCACACCCAGGCGGAATAACTGTTCAGCAACGATGCTCCCTGTGCCGGAAACTCCAGCAATGCCTACTGTCAGCGAAGAAAAGATTTCTGTCGTTCCTTTGCCGAAAGCTTGCTTTGTTCGAATGTGAAAATCATTTGATAAGTCAATACCTGCTTTTGAAGGATTGATGACGATAGAGTGCCCGACGACCTCACATATATCAACGGGCATCAGTGCGCTATCCCAGTAATATGCTGATATTTGCTCCTTTGCCCATGTAATCCACAGGCAATTAGGAAGATCAAAGGCGACTTCCTGCAATTCTTCCGGGAGACATATGACACAAATAGAATCAGCGGAGTCAGCTAAGATACTATTAACTGCAGAACCAGCAACCTCTTTTTCGACGGCTTTATATGACCAAGAGCGTCTCTCTGTTCCATTTGGAAAAACTGTGCGGCCTCCCCCACAGGACGCTAGGATCACGTTTCCTGAGGCCTTGGCAGCCATAAGGCTGCCAAGGTTTTCAAGTTGCTTTTGGGTAATTCGGAAGGTACGCTCTGTCATCCTGTCACCTGCGCGGCAGACGCGCGTTCTAGCCAACCGCTGATTGCAAGTACATGCGTTGCGATGTTGTCCTCGTTGGGAACCCACTCGCCAGCCCGGTAATGCCGCGACCAACGCTGAAACGGGAGGCCATCGATTGTTACTGTGCATTCTGTCCTCGGGATCGGTTGCCCGTCAGAGCGCACCAGCGGAGGGTTAAAGTAGACCATATCGAGCGGGACCGCAGGATAATTTGTTGGGATTTGAATTGCAGCGGTAGCCAGCTTACTCGTATAGCCTTCGCATACGGGAAAGTCATGGATCAGGAGCCACTGTCCCGAGATGGTTTCCCAGTGAGGGAAAGCGTTGCTAAGATACTCTGTGTCATCAGACGAGAGCGCAAACATTCTCCGGTCTTCCATAGATTAGCCCTCCGTCTGGTCGCGGCTGATATAGGTAAATTTTTCGATCCCAGGTTCTTCAAGATCGACCACCTGGTCAAGCTTGATCTCGCGATAATTGTTTCCGTGAGTTTTCAGGTCAAGCTTGTAGTTTTCGGGCGGAAGCAGCCCAGCGGCTGTCAAAACCTCTCTGCCGGTGATGGTTCGAGAAGGCCACTCGAAGGTTTGGTTGCGAACCTTAAATTTGTAGGTCTGCGAAGGTTTAGCTTTTTGAACTTCATTAACCATTGTAAAATCCTCCAAAACTCTGTGTGAGTTTTTGTACAGTTGTTCCATGCATTTCACCTTGCAAAATCCAACTGGAGGAAGTAAAATAAGAATGTTAGGGGACTTCGGCTCCGCCGGGTGTGGTAGCCCACGTTGGAGTTGCAAGGCGGCGTGAACCCAATGGAACGTTTGGGGTCACATCTCTATGAGAAGATCACTGGAAAAGTGGTCTTCTTTTTTTGCGCTGCCCACAGTATTACCTTCTCTCTGCTGCCGTAGGCGGTGGTAGACACCTACGACTTCTCTTGAGCTTGATAGGCGTTCGACTCCTTGCCTACCAGCGAGGCCCATTATATGCGAGCCCGTCCGTAATGTCAAGCTGTTTTTCCATATTTAGATATCTGCGCAAATTCAAACAATATATCTTGTTAATTTTATTTAACATCGCCTATTGACTGCCCACTTGTTCTCTGCTATACTATACGAGCGTCATGAATTAATACACGATAGGAAATAAGGTGAACATATGGAATTAGAGAATGTAGTCGCAGTAAACATTCAACGCCTTATGGAGAAAAATCACTTAACGCAAAATGAGTTAGGTGATTATTTGCATTTAAGTCGCCAGACTATCTCAAAATATTTAAAAGGGAAGACCACATTTAATACTGTACAGCTAATTAAGCTTGCTCATTTGTTTAGAGTCTCTATAGAACAGCTTCTTGCTGACGGCAAGGGCTCAGATGTAAAGGTATATTATCGCCCAACCAATTTGGACGGCCAATTCTCCTCTGGCAAAAAAGATTACATTCGAGCGTATATCAAAAAATATGTTGAGATTTCTGAGCGAGTTGGAGATTATTCGACTTTTACGCCAGAGCAGTATGATCTTTATGCATCAATAAAAGGGGAAAAAATAAACATAAACAGAGAGCTCGGCAATAGTATTTCGCAAAAAGAGGCCTTAGATGATAGAATTATAGAGGAAATCCTTGCTATAGCAGACGAGCAGAGATTGATTCTTGCGCTGAATGACATTGCTTCGATTGCATTAATCCCTGCTTTAGAGAAGAAAGGAATAAGAGTCGTTTTTCTTGACTTTGAATGCAGTGATATTTCTGGCGCTTCCGTATGTAGTGATACGTATGGTTGCTTTATATTTGTAAACTCAAATGAAGCAATAACTATAGAGCGTCAGCTTTATACGGTTGCCCATGAATATGGGCACATATTACTGCATCGTTCTCTGTATAACAGTGAATACGTTGACATTAGTAATAAGTATTATACTGACTACCTTGATCATATGGCAAATAAGTTCGCCTCAAGGCTCGTTTTACCACCAGCGCTTTATTACAAGTATACGAGTGAACTGAGCAAGGGCGCAAATGATCTGAAATTAATCCTTCCTGTTGCTATGCAGATTAAACAGCAAGTCCGGCTTAGTTTGCAATCTGTAATGTTGAATCTGCGAGATAATGGATATATCACGAAGGCGGTCGTTGACGAGTACTATGATTTGCTCGATGCCTTGGGGGCTCGGAGCGTAGAACCTGCGCCGATTAAAGACGAAAAAGATGTGCTTGATGAGTTCAAAAGGAAACGGAATGCAAACGTTTTTTCCTTAGTCACAAAAGCCTTTCGTGCAGGTAGCATCAACGAAGCAGACGTTGCTTTGCTGTGTGGAATAACCCAGGAAGAAGCAAAAAACACTTTGTCTTCTTTGCGTGAAGGACAGCAAAAGGTTGATGATTTCTTTACTGTGAAATAATAAGACCTTTTCCCGCGGTAGGAATCCTAATCATTTTCTCGCCGCACTAACCACATGAAAAAACTTGTCTCACGGTGAGACACATTTCAGGTTTCAGACTTCTGCTTTCGGCGCGGAGATTAGCAGTAATGATCGATAGATGGATAGATCCCTCAGTATGATTCTATCAGTTTCTTTCTATTAGTCTTATTAGGGTATAAGTTTTTGGCTTCTTGATGTAAAAGTTTTTATCCTCCAAACTTCGGAAAACCGGAAGTCTAGAAGTTTCCTTTTGGGAAGTCTAGAAGTCCGGTTTGGCGCAAAATTGCAGGACATAAATCCGATCCGGCTTGCCCTGGCCTTGCTTTTTGCGCTCGATCAGGCCGATCCGCTCCAGCTCTGAGAGCAGCTTTCCGGCGGTGACGCGGCTGCAGCCGAAGTCTTCGCAGATCTCCGCAACGGCGTAATACACATACGTTCGGCCTTCCCCGTCCCGCCAGCCGTTCTTGACGGACAGGCTCACGCGGTCGAGCAGCAGGGCGAACAGCAGCTTCCCTGCGGGCGACAGCGGGCGATACTCCGTCCCTTTGACAAGCTGCCGGGGAACCCGGTAAAAAGAAAAGCCCTCGCTCTGAGGGCGCAAATCCGTCATAAAACCTCCCTAGATGCAACAAGAGCGCAGCCGTGACGCTGCGCTCTTGTTGCTTTTTCCGTATTCTCGCTTTTGTATCCCGTGACTATGTAATATCGTGTGAGGAAACGCCTGTTTTTCGGTGGGTATCAAGTGGTTACTGACACATGCGTCACCGCTGCCACCAGGCGGCCGTTTTGCAGCACGGGACTGCCGCTCATGCCCTGGACGATGCCGCCGGTCCGATCCCGCAGCTCCGAATCGGTGATGACGATCATGGCGTGCAAGCCGTCCCCGTCCTTATACAGGCGGGAGACCTCCGCCCGGTACTCCCGGGCCTCCCGGCCGCTGACCGTGGAGAGAATGGTGGCCGGGCCCAGCTCAATCGTCCCGGTCTCCACCAGACGGCCGCCCAGGGGCGCCGTCAGATGGCCATAGATGCCGTGGTCGGTGTTTTTCTCCACGTTGCCCAGCACCCGGCCCACATCACTGCAGCCGTTGAGCTCGCCGGGGGCGCCCGCCGTGCCGCGCACCACATCCACGATCTCCGCCTCGGTGATGCTGCCGCGGCTCATGGGCAGGCTCTGCCCGCTCTTTTCATCGCTGACGCTGTGGCCCAGCGCGCCGTAGGTGCCGGTGGCCGGGTCACAGAAGGTGACGGTCCCGATACCGGAGATCCCGTCCCGCAGCCACATGCCCAGCATCCACTGCTGCTCCCGGGAGAGCACCGGCGTGACGCTGACGCGCAGGCTCCTCTCCTCCCGCAGAAGGCTCAGCTCCGCGCTCTCGCCCTCCAGTTCGCCCACGGCGGCGATCAGTTCCGAGGCGCTGTCCACCTCCTGGCCGTTCACGGCGACGACAAAATCTCCCTCCCGGACGCCGGCCTCCCGGGCCGGAGCCCGGCTGCCCTCCGCCGTCTCCACCTCGCCGACGCCCGCCACCAGCACACCCCGGGTGCTGATCTGAATGCCCACGACCTGTCCGCCCAGGGCCAGCTCCTGGGCAAAGGCCAAGCCGGGCAGCGAAACGAGCAGGCTCAGGGCGAGGCCTGTCGAAATTAGCTGTCTTTTCATAAACGCTTCTCCTCCTGCACAGACTTGTTTGCGCACGAAAGCAGTATGTGCGAAAGACGAAAAATGAAACGCGGCACTTTTTGCCGACCAAAAAATGACTATCGAGACAAGAGCTCGTCTCGATAGTCATCCTGAGCGTCAGTGAAGGATCTTCGCTCATTTAAAAATACTTTTTCTGATGATATTTTTTAATGAATTTCCGTATAGGCGATGCTGTCGGCCATCTGGTCGATCTCCGCGTCGGTCAGCGGTGCGTCCGTCATGCTGGACATGCTCATGACCAGGAAGGAGTCCGGCAGATAGACATAGAGATAGGCGCTGGCCGGGCGGCCCCAGAGGTTCGCGCCGTCGCTCTGCAGGATCGTGACCTCGGTGCCGTCGGGCGCGGTGTGGGTCCGGGTCTCATAGGAGGCGACGTCCTCCACGGTCTCAGAGATCTCCATACCGCTGGAGAGCGTGGCGTACTGGGAGTCATAGAGATAAATCTCCACCGGGCGCTCGTTCAGTTTAAACGCGCCGTAGAGGCCGAAGCTGTTTTCATTGAAATAATAGAGATGGTCGATGTAGTCCGGATTTTGGCGGAAGATCGCCCCGTGGGCGGTGCTGTCGGCAAGTTTCTGGAGCTGATCGGCGGTGGATTTCGTTCTGTCGCCGCCGCTCTTGAGGAAGTCCTCCTCGCTCATGTACTCCGGCACGCCGTAGACAGCGATGTACTCTTTCCCGCCGCCATAGCTCACGGTCTGGCTGCGGCGCAGGTTCAGGCCGTAGTTTCCGGCGATCTGCTCCAGCGCGTCGGCCTGCTCCTGGGTGTGGATGCCGTAGTTGTAGTCATAGCCCTCAAAGTCCTGACCCATGACCTCCATCCATTGATGGAACTGCTCTACCTCTTCCTTGCTGGCGGTTCGGGTCTCCAGCAGGGTGAAGAGGGAATAATCGCCCTTCTCCGCGGAGGCCCAGCCGGTATCCGCGTCCACGTCCTCGGGAATGTTATAGAAGCGCAGGGTCACGCTGCCGTCCTCGTTCTCGTCTTCGGTGTTGAAGCTGGTGTTCTCCGGCGGATCAAAGACGGCCGGCATCTCAAAGGGATGTTCCGCTTTCCAGGCTTTCCATTCCGCCCAGGCTTTCTGATTATTCTCCAGCTTTTCCCGGGTGGCGGCGTCCATGTCCTCCGGTACGCTCTGGGGCTGAGACAGGCTCAGCACCGCGCCGTCCGGGTTTTCCACCGCCTCCACCTTGCCCTCCTCGGTCTTGACGAATTTGTAGGCCTCCGCCTCCGGGCGGCGCAGCGCGTCCAGGCCCAGGAAGCCCGCGGCATAGGCCGTGGCGCCCAGCAGCGCCATGACGGCCGCCGTCAGCAGCAGGGTTTTGCCCAGCTTGCGGCGGGGCTTGACCTTGCGGGCCATGGCCCGGTCCAGATCCAGCAGCCAGCGGTCGTCCACGGCGCCGATGGCCTGCAGCAATTCGGTGTTTTTCACAGCAATTCCTCCTCCATCAGACGGCGGTGCAGACGCTTTCGCGTGCGAAAGAGCATGCTCTTGACCTTGCTCTCGCTATAGCCCAGGCGTTTGGCGATCTCGCCCACCGGCAGTAAGTACCAGTAGCGGGCCAGGAAGCAGCGCCGCTCCTCCTCGCCCAGCGAGGAAACAAAGCGGTTCACCGCCTGCTCCAGCTCCCGGGTCTCGTACTGCCGGGCCACATCCCCGGAGGCCGCCACGCACTCGGCCAGCTCCTCCAGGGCCAGGGCCGTCTCGCCGCCGCCCCGCTTTTGCCGTCCCCGGGCCTCCACCCGCGTCAGGGCGCAGTTGCGGGTGATGCGCCCCAGAAAGGGCGAGAGTACCTGAGGCCGCTTGTCCGGCATGGCGTTCCAGGCCCGCAGCCAGGTGTCGTTGACGCACTCCTCCGCGTCCTCGGCGCTGCGGCAGATCCGATAGGCGATGCTCTGGCAATAGCCGCCGTATTTTTTGTCGGTCTCCGTGATGGCCTGGGAATTGCGCTGCCAATAGAGATCGACGATTTCCGTATCGTTCATTCCGATACCTCCTTCTTCGAGCGCTCTCACCTATCAAAACCGCGTTTTTCGCCGCCGGTTGCATCGGGAGGGAATATTTCTACTTTTTTCGCCCCAGAAAGAGCAGGGCGCTCTGATAGTATACCATATCGACGAAAAAACAGGGAGGAACGAAGCGTTCCTCCCTGTGCCTGGTCTTGTCTTTTACTTTTCCACGATGTGGACGTTCACATGCTCGTAGCTGAACTTGACGCCCTTGGCGGCAAAGCTCTCGCGTACGTTCTCGTTGAGGTTGAAGTACACATCCCAGTAGTCGGCGTTCTTGCACCAGACGCGCACCACGTATTCCACGCTGCTGCCCTTGTACTCCAGCAGGCGGACAAAGGGCGCGGGATCGGCGAGAATGCGGCTGTCCTTCGAAATGGCGTCGAAGATCGCGGCCTTGACCTCCTCGGTGCCGCACTCATAGGAGGCGGTGAACGTGCGGTCGACCCGGCGCAGCGGCTCCCGGCTGTAGTTGTTGACGACAGCGCCGGTCACGTCGGCATTGGGGATGGAGATGGCGATGTTGTCCAGGGTGTCCATCTGGGTGTAGAACAGGCCGACGGCCTTGATGGTGCCGGTCTTACCCGCGACCTCCACAAAATCGCCAGTGGTGAAGGGCTTGGCGATCAGCAGGGTGATGCCGGAGAAGAGATTGGACATCACGTTCTGGATGGACAGGGACAGCGCCAGGCCGGCTACGCTGACCAGGGCCACCAGAGAGGTGGTGTTGATGCCCAGGGCGTTGGCCACGATGATGATGGCGAGGATCCAGAGGAGCGTGCGGACGCCGGAGCTGATGTAGTGGCGGATCGTGGCGTCCAGCTTGGCATTGCGGGCCAGCAGCTTTTCCACGATGTTGGTGATGATCTTGATGGCGATGATGCAGATCACCAGGGTCGCGATCGCGGAGAGCAGCGCCTCAACCGAGCTGATGCCAAGAGTAGAAAGAACCTGAGACATAGGCGTTCTCCTTTCGTTTTGTGATAGGATTTAGTCAATTGCGAAACTCGTTTCGCAATTGAGGGCTCATGCTTACGTCGTCGCAAGCTCCCTATCGCTCGCTTCCGTGTAGCAACACGAAAGCTCGTTCAGTCCGCTGCTCCTCCTCTCAAAATCAAAGCATCTGCTTTGATTTTGTAAAGGAAGAAGGAGGGAACAGAGCATAGTTTTCGCCATGCTTGGCGGAAACGGAGCGGCGTGAGCTTCTTCTGCCGTCGGCATGAGGGCTCGCTTGGCTCGCCTCAGGGTGTTTTTGAGGCGGCAAAGCTGCCTCAAAAACGGATTTCAATACCCTCCGGGGCAATCATCCAAGCTTGCTTGCGACTTTCGCAATCGGCTATGTGATATGATTATTGTAAACCAAAAAAGTCCGCTTGTAAAGAGATTCGCGGCGGCGATTCTCAGCGTCCGCTGCCCAGATAGCCCTCCAAAATCAGGCTCGCCGCCACGGCGTCCACCGCCTTGCGGTGGTTCTTTTCTTTTCGACCGTTGGCGTGGAGGATGGCATGGGCCTCGATGCTGCTGCGCCGCTCATCCCAGAGGATGACGGGCAGGCCGCTGTCCCGGATCAGCAGCTCCTGGAACTCCCGGCTTTTCTCCGCCCGGGGGCCCTCACTGCCGTCCATGTTCTTCGGCAGGCCCAGCACCAGCGTGCCCACGTCCCGGGCCTTCGCCTCCTCGGCGATGCGCCGGGAGGCCCGCTCCATGTCCCACTCCTGCAGCGTCCAGGCCTCGCCGCAGAGCATGCCCAGCAGATCGGACACGGCCAGGCCGATGCGCTGGTCGCCATAATCAATGGCCATAATGCGCATAGTGTTTCTCCTTTTCTTTATGCAGTCGGCTGCGGTAATCGCAAACCGTTTGTATTCTGCCCCGAAGGAAATCGAATTCGTTTTTGGGGCAGCTTTGCCACCTCAAAACACCCTGAGAGGAGTAAGCGAGTCCTCGCGCCGACCAAGCGCGGCTTTTCTCGCAAGCCGCGCGCGATAAGCGCGAGTATCTCGATTGTGAAATGTCCTTTCACAATCGCTTAATAGAGTTGGAAGCAGGCCCGCACCGCGCCCGCCATGTAGAGCGAGCCCACCGCGCAGACCACGCCCTCCGTGCCCGCCGCCGCCATTGCGGCGGTGACGCCGTCGGGGATCGACGCGCAGACCGTGACCGGCTTTCCGAAGCGCTCCAGATGCGCGCCCAGCTCCGCCGCCGGCAGCGCCCGCTCCGAATCCGGCGTGACGCAGACAAAGGCGTCCGCCGCTGGGGCCAGGATCTCCGTCAGGGCCGCATAGTCCTTATCGGCCAGCACGCCGATCAGCAGCACGCGCTTTTGCGCCGGGAAATAGCGCTGCAGATTTTCCGCCACGGTCTCGGCGCACTGAGGGTTGTGGCCGCCGTCGACAATGAAGCTCGGCTCCTCGTGCACCAGCTCGAAACGGGCCGGCCAGGACACCGCGTAGAGTCCGTGCTCCACCGCGTCCTGCGCCAGCTTCCAGCCCCGGCCGCGCAGGACGGAGACCGTCTCCAGCACCACGGCGGCGTTGCGCAGCTGGTGGCGGCCCAGCAGCGGGATGGCATAGGGCTCGCCCCGGTAGGAGAAGACCTGTCCCTCCAGGCTGTCAAACTCCGGCGCGATCTGCGCGAAATCCGCCACATGCAGCCGGGCGCCCCGCTCCTCGCAGCAGCGGCGGACCACATCTTCCACGCTCTTGGGCTGCTGATAGAGCACTACCTCGCCGCCCGGCTTGATAATGCCGGCCTTCTCAAAGGCGATCTGCTCCACGGTATCGCCCAGAATGGCGGTGTGATCCAGACCGATGTTCATGATGACGGCCGCCTCGGGACAGTCGATCGCGTTGGTGGCGTCAAAGCGGCCGCCCAGGCCCACCTCCAGCACCACGATGTCGCACTTCTCCCGGCGGTACCAGAGCAGCGCCGCGGCGGTCATCAGCTCGAATTCCGTCGGGTGGTCATCCATGGCGTCGGCCAGGGGCTTGATCTCCGTGACCAGCTCCGCCAGGACCTCGTCCTCGATGGGGCGGCCGTTGAGCTGCATGCGCTCGTTGAAGCGGAAGAGATAGGGCGAGGTGAAAAGCCCCGTCCGGTAGCCCGCCGCCTTCAGGACCGAGGCCAGCATGGCCGCGCAGCTGCCCTTGCCGTTGGTCCCGGCGATATGGACAAATTTCAGATGTTTCTGGGGATCGCCCAGTTTTTCCAGCAGGGCGCTCACCCGCTCCAGCCCGGGTTTGGAGCCGTACCAGCGCACCCCGTCGATGTAATCCAGCGCTTCTTTGTAAGTCATGGTTTTTCTCCGTTGTATCGGTATTTTTCCTCTGCATGATAGCAGATTTTTCTCTCTGCCGCAAGCTTTACAGGGCGGCGGCGGCTTGCTATAATAAAAGAAAAGATGGGAGGAATGCCCTGTGATCAAAATCATCGCCCGCCGCATCATCAAATCGGACTGTATCGAAGCCTTTGAGGCCCTGGCCGCCGAGCTGGTACGGGAGTCCCGGAAGAAACCGGGCTGCCTGGACTACACGCTCAACCGCAGCAACCAGGACCCCCGGAGCCATATGTTCATCGAGTCCTGGGTCGACCAGGCCGCCATTGAGGCGCACAACGCCTCCGCCCATTTCACCCGCATCGTGCCGCAGTTTGCCGCGTTGAGCGAGGAGCGGCTGCCGACGGAGTTCTTCACCGAGCTGGAGGCCTGAAATGCTGGCAAACCTCATCGCCTGTCTGGACGCCGTACTGCCCATCTTTCTGCTGATCGCGCTGGGCTACTGGGCCAAGTGTCTGGGTCTTCTGAACCGGGACGACGTGAAAAAGCTCAACAAGGTGATCTTCCGCTTTTTCATGCCGGTCATGCTCTTCTATAACATCTACAGCTCCGATCTGAGCCTGGCCGTACAGCCCAAGCTGATCGCCTACGCCATCGCCTGCACCCTGCTGATCTTTTTTCTGGCCCTGCTTATCGTGCGCCGGGTGGAGCCGGAGCGGCGCCGCCGCGGCGTGATCGTGCAGGGGCTGTTCCGCTCGAACCTGGTGGTGATCGGCCTGCCGGTGGTGGAGAGCCTGATGGGCGCGGAGAACGTCGCTCCGGTGGTGCTGCTGATTGCCACGGTGGTACCGGTATTCAACATTCTGGCCGTCATCGTGCTGGAGTATTACGCCGGCGAGCGCACGCGCCCCGGCCGGCTGCTGCTGGACATTCTGAAAAATCCGCTGATCCTCGGCTCCGCGGCGGGCCTGCTGGCCCTTTTTGTCGGATTGAAGCTGCCCCTGCCGCTGGAGACCACCGCGCGGCAGATGACCCAGACGGCCAGCCCCATGCTTCTCTTCCTGCTGGGCGCCTTCCTGGAGCTGGAGGGTCTGCGCCGGGACTGGCGCGCCGTAGTCTCCATCAGTCTGATCCGCCTGCTGCTCATCCCCGCCGCGACCCTGATTCCGGCGGTGCTGCTGGGCTTTCGGGGCGTGGCCCTGGCCTCTCTGCTGCCGGTCTTTGCCTCCTCCACGGCCGTCAACTCCTTCACCATGGCCCAGCAGATGGGCGGCGACGCGGAATTGGCCGGCAACATCGTGGTCGCCACCAGCGCCCTCTGCTCGCTGACGATGTTTTTCTGGTGCTTTCTCTTCAAATCCCTGGGTCTTTTTTAAAAAAAGCCCGTTTTTTCCCGGATTTTTCCTGAAAAAAAGATTGACCTCTCCCGCTGGCTGTGCTATAATCTGCATTACCTGTCGGATGAGAGGTCTATTTTTTGTGCGCTTTTTTTCGCGCAGAGGGTGGACGGGCCCATTCCATACAGGGAGGCAATGCCCGCCTTTGGCTGGGTAAATAAAATAGGAGGTGCCGAAAGAATGGCTGCAGGCGCAAGAGTTAAAATCACACTCAGATGCGAAGAATGCAAGCAGAGAAACTACAACACGGTCAAGAACAAGAAGAATACCTCTGACCGTTTGGAGCGGAGCAAGTATTGCCCCTTCTGCCGCAAGCACACCAAGCACGTTGAGACCAAGTAACTTCGGAAAGGATACGTGAAACATGGCTGAAGAAAAGAAAACCAATACCGCTCCGGCCAAGACTGTCACTACCGCCGTGAAGAAGGACGACACCAAGCCTGGATTTTTCCAGCGCGTGGCCAAGTGGTTCCGTGAGATGAAGAGCGAGCTGAAAAAGGTCATCTGGCCCAACGGCAAGACCCTTTTCAACAACACCGCCATCTCCGTGGGTGTCATGCTGGCATCCGCCGTCGTGCTCTGGTGCTTTGACGAGCTGGCCCAGATGCTGGTTCGCGCTCTCTTCACTCTCGTAGGGTAAGGCGACATGGCTGAAGAAGCAAAATGGTACGTTGTTCATACCTACTCCGGTTATGAAAACGCAGTCGCGGCCGCTGTCATGAAGGCCGCGGAAAACCGCAAGATGACGGATCTGATCCGGGAGGTCAACATCCCCATGGAGACGGTGACGGAGATCACCGACAGCGGGGAGAAGACCGTGGAGCGCAAAGTCTTCCCCGGGTACGTGCTGGTCAAGATGATCCTGACGGATGAGAGCTGGCATTTGATCCACAACGTCCGCGGTGCAACCGGCTTCGTCGGTTCCGATGGCAAGGCCATCCCCCTGACGGAGCAGGAAATTTACGATCTGGGCGTGGAACGCAAGGAGATCGTCGTCGGCTATGCCGTCGGTGATGAGGTCAAGGTCATTGACGGACCTCTGGCCGGCTTCATCGGCACGGTCGAAGCGCTTGACGTGGACAAGAACAGCGTCAGCGTGGTCGTCTCCATGTTTGGCCGCGAGACTCCGGTGGATCTGGAGCTCGACCAGGTCGAAGTGATTAAAGAATAATAAGAAAGAGGTGCTTTCTCAATGGCACAGAAAGTAGTAGGATACGTTAGATTCCAGGTTCCTGCCGGCAAAGCAACTCCGGCTCCTCCCGTTGGCCCGGCTCTGGGTCAGTACGGCGTTAACATCGGTCAGTTCACCAAGGATTTCAACGAGCGCACTAAGGGCGATATGGGCATGATGATCCCCGTTGTCATCACCGTGTACTCCGACCGCAGCTTCACCTTCATTACCAAGACTCCTCCTGCCGCCCTTCTGATCAAGAAGGCCTGCGGCATCGAGACCGCTTCCGGCGTGCCCCAGCGCGATAAGGTCGCCACGATCAGCAAGGAAGATGTCCGCAAGATCGCCGAGCAGAAGATGCCCGACCTGAACTGCACCGATATCGACTCCGCCATCAGCATGATCGCCGGCACCTGCCGCTCCATGGGCGTCGTCGTCGGAGACTGAGCGCAAAAGGAACACGCTCAATAACGTGGGAGGATTTATCCATCCGACTGTAACCACATTATTAGGAGGAAACGAAATTGTTTAGAGGTAAAAATTATAAAGAGAGCGCAAAGCTCATTGATAAGCAGGCCCTCTACGATCCCCAGGAGGCCCTGCAGCTGGTCATCAACGCCAGCAAGGCCAAGTTCGACGAGACTGTCGAGCTGCATGTGAAGCTCGGTGTTGACGGCCGTCACGCCGACCAGCAGGTCCGCGGCGCCATCGTGCTGCCCAACGGCACCGGCAAGACCGTCCGCGTCCTGGTCTTCTGCCCGCCCGAGCAGGTGGAAGAGGCTCTCGCTGCCGGCGCTGACTATGCCGGCGGTATGGAGTACGTCGAGAAGATCCAGAAAGAGAACTGGTTTGAGTTTGACACCGTGATCGCCAACCCCAAGATGATGGGTACTGTCGGCCGTCTCGGTAAGATCCTCGGACCCAAGGGCTTGATGCCCTCCCCCAAGGCCGGCACCGTCACCCCGAACGTGAGCCAGGCCGTCAAGGAAGCCAAAGCCGGTAAGGTCGAGTATCGTCTGGACAAGACCAACATCATCCACTGCCCCATCGGCAAGGTCTCCTTCGGTGCCGAGAAGCTGTACGAGAACTACGTCGCTCTCATCAGCGCCATCAACAAGGCCAAGCCCGCTGCCGCCAAGGGCCAGTATATCCGTTCTTGCGTCACCGCCTCCACCATGGGCCCCGGCGTCAAGATCAACGCCCAGAAGCAGCTCTAAGAGGCATTCCGCCGTTCCGGCATATGTCCGGAGCGCAGGAACCGAAAAGGAAATGGTACGGCGGATCGCCGTACCGTTTCCTTTTTTCGTCTATCAGGATAGAAAAAACGATCATGAAACAACGCACACGCAACACCTGGCTGCTCCTCTGGGCCATCCTCTCTCTGGCTCTCGCGCTGATCTGCTCCGTGCTCTGCCTGCTGGCGGTCTATCGGCCCGGGCTGCTGCCGGCGCCCCTGGCCGCACCGGAACCGACCCTGGCGCCGACGCCGGCTCCTACACCGGAACCCACGCCCACGCCGGAACCCACGCCGACCCCCTGGGACCTCCGCTTTGCGGAGCATTTCTCCGAAGAGCTCATCCGGGACGAGAATCACTACAGCAGTCCGACCCTGGCCATTGAGCTGCATCGCTATTCCCATCCGGAGGCCTATCCCGATCTGAGCTATTTTGTCGCCGATCTCTATCTGACGGACGTGCATCAGCTGCGCGCCGCCTTTGCCGAAGATCTCGGAGCGATCTATGCACCCGCCACCTCCATCGCCGCCAACGCCGGTGCCTTGATCGCCATCAACGGCGATACGCTGATCAACCACCGGCAGGGCTTTGTCGTGCGCAACGGGGAGGAGATCTACGCGGTGGACTCCCTTTTCGATCTCTGCGTCCTGTACGAGGACGGCCGCATGGAGGCGCTCGCGCCCTTTACCTATTCCTTCCGGGATGTCCTGGAGGCCGGGGCCTATCAGGTCTGGGAGTTCGGCCCCTCGCTGCTCGATGCCGACGGGCAGCCGCTGGAGCGTTTCAACGCCGATCAGAGCCTCTTTCCCCGCCATCCCCGGACCGTGCTGGGCTATTACGAGCCCGGGCACTACTGCTTTGTGGTGATCGACGGGCGCAACGCCCCCTATTCCGCCGGGGCGGATCTGCCCACGACGGCGCAGATCATGGCCGATCTCGGTTGCAAAATGGCCTACAACCTGGACGGCGGCGCCTCCACCACCCTGGTATTCAACGACAGCGTCATCAACATTCCCATCGGCGATCGCTCCCTCAACGACATGATCCTCGTGCGGGAACTCCCTTAAGAATTCATAAAACTTCCGCATTTCGTGGACAAAGCCCGTGTTTCACGCTATAATGAAGTCATTCCAAGGAAAGGAGTGCCCTGCTATGAAAGGAAAATTCACAGCAGTTTTGTTTATCATTGTCTTTATCCTCATCGCGGCCGTTGTGTTCACCTTCCTGTCCAGCCTGGATAAGAGGGCCAACAGCAGCCCGGCGGTGGAGCCGACCAACGAGGTGATCGCCGCCACGGCGCAGCCGGTCACCACGCCCTTTGCCGCGCCTGTGGCCACCCAGACGCTCACGCCGGTGACCCCGGCGCCGACGCCCGTGCCCGCAGCCCCGGTCGCGACGCTGCCTCCGGTCACGCCCGCGCCCGCGGCTCCCACGCCGCTGCCCACCACCGTTCCCACCTCGGTCCCCGTGATCACCAGTTTTAGCAGCGGCTCCTTCTCTTCGGACACCGGCACCGGGCTGAACATCACCGCCGACTGGACCGTGCAGTCCCTGGATCAGGAACAGGTGAGCGTCACGGTGACGGTCTCGGTGATCTCCTTCACGCTGCAGACCCAGGCCCTGCCCAACTCGGTAAACATCGGGCTGGACGGCAACTATGTCTCCCTTGACGCGCCGGCCATCTTCTATGACGGCGGCGGCCAGGTGCGCAGCGCCCTCGCCTCCCACACCTTCACCGTGCCCCTGTCGGCCAACAGCTCCCGCGCTATGGCGCTGCAGGTGGAGTGGCAGTATAACGGCAGCTACGGCGGCGTGGAGCTGCCCGTGCTGGAGTGCGGCGGCAGCATCAACGTCTCCCGCTGAATGTGCGGCGGTAAATCCGATTGACGAATCGGCAGGCTCAGGAGTATACTGGGCCTGCCGATTTTATCGTTCGACAGGAGAGAGAGACAGATGCGCACCCAGGAACAGATCAACGAGATCGTCCGCCTGCTGCTGGCGGAATATCCGGAGGAGAAATGCTCGCTGCAGTATGAAAAGCCCCATGAACTGCTCTTCGCCGTGCGGCTCTCCGCCCAGTGTACCGACGAGCGGGTCAACCTGGTGACCCCGGCGCTCTACGAGCGCTTCCCCACGCTGGAGGCCTTTGCCGAGGCGGACGTGGAGGAAGTGGAACAATACATCCACTCCTGCGGCTTTTACCGGGCCAAGGCCCGGGATATCGTCGCCTGCGCCCGGGTGCTGCTGGAAAAGCACGGCGGTCGGGTGCCCGGCACGATGGAGGAGCTGACCGCGCTGCCCGGTGTGGGCCGCAAGACCGCCAACCTGATCCTGGGCGATGTGTTTCACGTGCCCGGCTCCACCGTGGTGGACACCCACTGCATCCGGCTGATGAACCGGATGGGCGTGGTGGACGACGAAAAGGATCCGGTAAAAATCGAGATGCAGTTGCGAAAGCTTCTGCCCCCGGAGGATTCCAACGATTTCTGCCACTGTCTGGTGCTGCACGGCCGGGCCGTCTGCGACGCGCGCAAGCCCCGCTGTGAGGACTGCTGCGTGCGGCATCTGTGCCGGCATTTTTCGGGCTGAAAAAAAGAATAAGGAGAACGATCCTATGACAAATTCGGAAAAACTCCAGGAGCTCTTTGAGCGCCTGGATGAGATCGAGGCCTACAGCCGCTGCCTGGGCAAGGTGCAGTTCGATATGGAGTGCTGCGCGCCGGAGGAGGGCATCGAGCAGGCCGGCGCCGACATGAGCATTCTGGGCAAATACCTCTACACGCTGACCCACGCCGAGCGTTTTGAGCAGCTGGTGACCGAGCTGCACGCGGACGGCGAGGGCCTGACGCCGGTACAGAAGAAAGCCGTAGAGCACCTCTATGACGGCTATGCCCGCGTCAAGAATATCTCCGCCGAGCTAAGCTTTGAGATGGACACCGTGGCCAACAAGGCCTACGGCGACTGGCTGAAGGCCAAGAAAGCCTCCGACTTCTCCCTGTTCCGGGATTCCCTGGCCGCGCTGATCGACTACAACCGCAAGGCCATCGACCTGCGGGACGAGAAAAAGGCCAGCTATTACGACACCTGCCTGAACGATCTGGAAAAGGGCGGCAGCATGGAGCAGCTGGACGCCTTCTTTGCCGCGCTGCGGAAGCGGATCGTGCCGCTGCTGCGCCGGATCCAGACCGAGGGCAAGCCGATCCGGGAGGACTTCATGACCCGTCCCGTGCCCATCCCGCAGCAGGAGGCCATGTCCCGGTATCTGCTGGAGCTGGAGGGTCTGCGCAAAAGCGCCCTGGTGCTCATGACCACGGAGCACCCCTTCACCGACAACTTCGGGCCCCACGATGTGCGCGTCACCACCCACTACCACGAGGACAGCTTCATCTCCAACGTCTTTACCACCCTGCATGAGGGCGGCCACGCCCTCTTCATGCAGAACGAACCGGCGGAGCTTCACGAAAACCACGGCGCCAACAACATGTCTAACGCCATGCACGAGACCATCTCCCGTTTTTACGAGAATCTGGTGGGCCGCAGCGAAGAATTCATCTCCTATGTGGCGCCCAAGATCCGGGAGCTGGCCGGCGGCACCTTCGACGACATCAGCGATCGGGAGCTCTACGAGGCCGTCAACGTTGCCCGCCCCAGCCTGATCCGCACCGAGGCGGACGAGCTGAGCTACTGCCTGCACATCATGGTGCGCTATGAGCTGGAAAAGGCCTTTATGAACGGCGAGATCACCGTGGACGAGATCCCCGCCCTCTGGAATGCCAAATACAAGGAGTATCTGGGCATCGAGGTGCCCGACGACGCCCGGGGCTGCCTGCAGGATGTGCACTGGTGCGGCTACGCCTTTGGCTATTTCCCCTCTTACGCCCTGGGCAACGCCTACGGCGTGCAGATCCTGCGCCGCATGCAGCGGGATTTCGACGTCTTCGGCGCCATCCGCGAGGGCGAACTCAGCCTCATCCGGGACTGGCTCATCGAACACGTGTTCTCGATCGCCTCTCTCTCCACGCCGGACGAGTGGATCCGTTCCATCACAGGGGAGAGCCTGAACGTGAACTACTACCTCGACTATCTGGAGGAGAAGTTCAGTCGCATTTATGAACTGAAATAAGGAAATTTTATGGAAAATCTGCAAAAAATCGCGATGCTGATCGACGCGGACAACACCCAGCTGGCCAAGCTCGAGTCGGTGATCCAGGAGGTCAACACCCTGGGCCGCATCGTTGTCAAACGCGCCTACGGCAACTGGAAAAAGGACGCGCTCAAGCGCTGGGAGGGCGAGATCAAGCGCCTGGCCATCAAGCCCGAGCAGCAGTTTGACTATGTCTCCGGCAAGAACGCCACCGACATGGCCCTGGTCATCGACACCATTGAGCTGCTGCACCGGGAGATCTACGATGCCTTTGTCATCGTGGCCAGCGACAGCGACTACACGCCCCTGGCCATCCACCTGCGGGAGCAGGGCGTGCACGTGGTGGGTGTTGGGGAGAAGAAGACCCCCGAGGCCTTCCGCAAGAGCTGCGACGAGTTTATCTATCTGGAAAACCTGGACGCCCCGGTGGCCAATACCCCCGCGCCCGCCAAGGCCAAGGCCGAGAGCAAGAGCAAGAGCAAGAAGCCCAGCAAGCAGACCAAGGCCGAGGCCGAAGCCGTGGCCAAGGCGGAGGATATCAACGAGATCCACAAGCTGCTGCGCACCGCCTGGGACAAGTTCCAGGACGAGGACGGCTATGCCTATGTCAGCTCCGCGGGCCAGTTCCTCAAGCGCGCCAAGCCCGACTTTGACGCCCGCACCTATGGCTACTCCAAGCTCTCGGTGCTCATCAGCGCCTATCCCAAGAAGTACAAGACCAAGAAGGAGGTCGGCAAAGCCGCCGGCGCCATTCTTTCCTATCAATGCCTGTAAGAAATTGAGGGGTCGATCCGGTGGATCGCCCCCTCAATTTCTTATATCTTTTCCCCCAATACCCGGGCAATTTCTTTTTCCGTCGCGCCCGGGACGGTTTTCAGCAGATGCTCATATACCCGCTGCCGGGACACCTCCGGCTCCTCCCGGTAGGCATCGCTCATGAAATCCTCGCCCAGCAGAGATTCCGGCGTGCTGAGCCGAGCCTGCCCCCAGCCGTAGGGCTTGCCCCAGCGGTCCCGGGCGTACTCAAAGTCCGCCGTCACCACATAGCACTCCATCTGCAGCCGGGTGATCACCGTCTCATAGCCCTTGTTGCCCTCCTTGCCGTAGCCGCAGAGCCGTTTCAGATCCTTGCTCAGCAGGGAGCGGTTCTCCGCCAGCACGTCATAGACCGCCTTATCCTTGTAGGGCGCAAAGCCGTCGTCATACAAAGCGTCAAAGTCGTAGCCGTTTCGGCGGTAATTGGCGAAGACCGGGTACCAGTCCCGGCTGATATAGCCCGCCCGGCCCTTGAAGAACTTCCCGTACAGGACGCGGCCCGTGCGCACGACCGGGCCCTTCCACTCCCAGGGCCCGTCCTCCGTGTCGGAGAACCAGAGCCGGGGCGGCGTGTGCTCCCCGATGGAGAAGCCGGGGACCTCGTTTTCAAAAAAGGGATAAAAGCCCAGGCGCTCCACCTCAGCCAGGATCGCCTCGGGGCTGTCGATGCTTCGATACTGCATAAAATGCCCCCATATCGTCAAAAACGCCGTCGAAAGCCAAGCTTTCGGCGGCGTTTCCTTCTGTTTTATTCCACAGAGATCATGTAGTAATACACCGGCTGTCCGCCGTCCACCACGACGATCTCCACCTCCGGCAGCAGCTCGTTCAGCGCCGCGCCGGCGGCCTCCGCGTCGGCCTGCTTCACATCCTCGCCGTAATAGACGTTGATGAATTCCGGGTTAAACTGCTTGCAGACCTCGCCCAGGTCGGTAAAGAGCTTGTTCAGATCGGTGTAGCTGCCCAGCAGCGCGCCGTCCAGCAGGGCCAGATACTCGCCCGCGTGGATGTCGTGGCCGTCAAAATCGGAGTTGCGGGCCGCATAGGTCACCATCGCGGTGTGCACCGTGCCGATGGACTCGCCCATCGCGCCGACCAGGGACTCCTCCGTCTCGTCGGGGATGAAGTTCATCAGGGCCGTGATGCCCTGGGGCACGGTCTTGGTGGGCATGACGATGACGTGCTTCTCGGTCAGATCCACGCACTGCTCCGCCGCCATAATGATGTTCTTGTTGTTGGGGAAGACAAAGACCGTTCTCGCCGGGGTGCGGTTGATGGCCTTGAGGATATCGTCGGTGGAGGGGTTCATGGTCTGGCCGCCGGTGACGATCTGATCCGCGCCCAGGTCGCGGAACATCTTCTCCATGCCCGCGCCGGCGCAGACGGCCACCACGCCGTATTCCTTCTCCGGCTCGGCCATGGTGTCTTCCTCCTCGCCGGTGAGGGCGGTGGCGCTCTCCATGGCGGTGAGCTCCTCGTCGATCTGCTGCAGATCATCGGTGCTCTTGGCCTTGTGCCCGGCCAGCAGATCCAGGGCCTGCAGGCGCATGTTCTCGATCTTGGCGATGTCCAGCGCCCCGTACTTCTGGGATTCGGTCAGCGCCGCGCCGGGGATGTCAGTATGGACATGGACCTTGAAAATCTCGTCGTCATCGCTGATGACCAGGGAGTCGCCGATGCTGTCCAGATACAGACGCAGGGGCATCAAATCCACGTTCGGGTCGTTCTTGCGCACCACATAGACCGTGTCGAAGATGTTCTTCTCCGGCACCTCGACTTCGTCGGCGCCCCAGGAGGCCTCGTTCGTCTCCTCGACGGAGACAGCCTCGCCGGCCACGATCTCCCCCCGCAGGGAGGCGAGGATCGCGTGCAGGATCACCATGTAGCCCTTGCCGCCCGCGTCGATCACGCCGGCCTTTTTCAGCACCGGGTTCTGGTTCACCGTGTCCTCCAGGGCCAGCTCGCCCGCCTCGATGGCGGCCCGGAGGCTCTCCTCCAGGCTGGCGCCCTTGTCGGCGGCCTTCACCGCCGCGGCGGAGGCCATGCGGGAGACGGTCAGGATCGTGCCCTCGGCGGGCTTCATGACCGCCTTGTAGGCCGCCTCCACGCCGTCGGACATGGCGCCGGCAAACTCCACCGCGCCGGCGGTCTCCGTACCCTTCAGGCGGCGGGAGATGCCCCGGAACAGCAGGGACAAAATCACGCCCGAGTTGCCGCGCGCACCGCGCAGCATGGCGCCGGCCACGCAGTCGGCCGCGGAGGCGACAGTATCAAAGCTCTTTTTCCGCAGCTCCGTGGCGGCGTTGTTGATGGTCAGGCCCATATTGGTGCCGGTATCGCCGTCGGGAACCGGGAACACGTTCAGATCGTTGATCGCCTGGATGTTGGCATGCAGAGCCGCGTCGGCGCAGAGAATCATCTCTTTGAACGAGGCGGCGTCAATATACTCTCTCATGTCACGAAAATCCTCTATCTTTACCCAATTATTGTATCGACATAGACATCCACGCACTTGACCGGGATGCCGGTGTGTTTCTGCAGTTTATAGCGCACTTCTTTCATGATGCTGCGGGAGACGGCGGCGATGTTCACGCCCTGGTCCACCCCGATGTGCAGGTCCAGCGAGACGCTGCCATCGTCGTTGTAGTGGACCTCCACGCCCTTGGACATGGATTCCCGGCGCAGCAGCTGGAAGGGGCCGCTGCCCTGGCTGCGCCCGACCATGCCCTTGACGCCGAAGCAGCTGGTCGCCGCGTCGCCGGCCAGGTTGGAGACGACTTCGTTGGTAATGCAGATCCTGCCGATCGCATTGGCTATATTCACCATTTGGAAAACTCCTTTCCTCTGGATCCTTCGCTTTTCACGGTCGGCTCCTCTTGCCAAGGCATACCGACCGATTCTATGATTATATCGTATTAGGGCCAAAAGCACAAGAGCGTTTTTATCCAAACGTCAGAAAAAAGGATTGCCGAAAGCTGTGTTTTCGACAATCCTTTAGCATTCAGAAGATAAATTCTATCGGTGCTTCGTAGTTGCGCAGCACCACGTCCTGGTGCTCGCCCCCGGCCTCGCCGTCCCGCGTCCAGGTGACAGGCTTGTCAAAATGAAAGACCGCCTTCTTGGTGTGCAGGATCAGCAGCTTGTCGCTGTCATAGCGCTGGGAAAGCACGCTGGTCACCAGTTCCCCAAAGCCCTCCACCGTGCCGGGATCCCGGACCAGGACCAGCTCGGACCGGCCGTCGCCCAGGCTCACCATCTCCTCCTTCAGGTGGACGATGCCGGCCACGGAGGTGGAGTTGGACATGCTGCCATAGACCAGGTTGTCCTCGATGCTGCCGCCGTCGTAGTCCACCCGGACATGATAGCTCTCCAGCTTCGGCAGCTGCGCCGCACCCTGCAGCACATAGGCCAGATGGCCCAGCGCCTTTTTCTGGTTTTGGGGCGTGGTATAGCTCACCTCAGTAAAGGCGCCGAAGGCGGCGATATAGGCGAAATACTCCTCGCCGAAACCGCCCACGTCAAAGGGATGGGGCTCGCCTTTGAGGATGCGCATGGCAGCGCCCAGGGTGTCGTTCTTCGGCAGGCCCAGGGTCGTGGCCACGTCGTTGGCCGTTCCCATAGGGAGATAAGCCAGCTTCGGGGGATTCTCCAGGGACATCAGGCCGGTGATCACCTCGCTGAGCGTTCCGTCGCCGCCGATGCAGGCCACCACGTCGTAGTTTTTTCCCTGGTCACGGACAAACGCCGTCGCGTCCTTCCGCGCCGCGGTGAAAAACAGCGTCGTGCGGTAGCCGCCCTGATCCAGCAGCTGCAGCGCCTCCGGCAGATTGAATTTATACCCGCCGCGCCCGGCAGCCGGGTTAATGACAAGCATCAGCTTTTTCATCCTGTTGCTCTCCTGTATACAGAATGAGTGTATTTTACACTACTTCCGGCCCGTTTTCAATGGACAGGCTGTGAATAAATACTGATGTCTAATAGATAGGTCGATAAAGATTTCAAGATCTCTATTAGTAGATATTAATATAAATCCTTATCAACGACAAAGGGACGCAGAAAACTGCGTCCCTTTGTCGTTGCAGATGATGCAAACTTACGCCATCTCGTTGAGCTTTGTAGCCATCGCAGACTTCTTATGGGCTGCATTGTTCTTGTGCAGCAGACCCTTACCGGCTGCGCGGTCAACAGTCTTAACAGCAACTTTATAGGCACTGACGGCTGTCTCGCGGTTGCCTTCGGCAACAGCTGCGTCAAACTTTTTCATCATGGTCTTAAGCTCGGTCTTGTCAGCACGATTCTTGGCCCGGAGCTCCTTGGACTTAACGTCTCTCTTGGCAGAAGATTTAATGTTGGCCATGCGTTATCGCCACCTCCCCCTGTAAAGATTCACTCGCGTTTAGAGATTATAGCAAAGAAGTGGAACAAAATCAAGCTTTTTTTTCAGAAAAAATCAAGTTTTTTTCGCTGTTGCAGCTTATGTATGATTCTCCGCTCAACAGCACAAGATATAGAAAAAGGGAGGCGATAATTTGGTATTTTCTGGCAGAACTGATCTGGCGGCCGAGGCCCACCGACTCTGGCAGCGGCAGGCAGATGCAAGCACGGCCCTGCCGGGTGTCAAGGCTCGAGAGGAGCAGATCAAAGGCTTGTCCCTCACAAGTGTTGAGATTCTGAATGAGGAGGGCGCCCGGGTCCTTCAGAAACCACAGGGCCGGTATTACTGTTTTCATCTCCCCGCCTCGCCGCGACGCAGCGCCGCGTGTTTTCTCCCGGCGGTCGAACTGCTGGCCGAGTTGATTCGCCGCTGTCTGCCCACCCGGGCAGACAGCATTTTGATCGCCGCGCTGGGAAATCCGGATGTGACGCCGGACGCCCTCGGCTCTCTCTGTGCCGGACACATTCTTATCACGCGGCATCTGATCGCTGATCCCCTCTTTGCCAGACTGAATAGTACCGCCCTGAGCCGTACCGGCGTGCTGGGGACTACGGGCATGGAGTCGGCGCTTCAGATCCGGGCGCTGTGTCAGGCCCTGAAGCCCGACTGCCTCATCGCCATCGACGCGCTGGCCGGAGTCGAGGCGGAAGAGCTCTGCCGCAGCGTTCAGGTCTGTGACGCCGGCATCGCTCCCGGTTCCGGCGTCGGCAACGACCGGGAGGCCCTGGACGAGGGCAGTCTCGGCATCCCGGTGATCGCCATCGGCGTTCCCACGGTCATCGACGCGCTCTCGCTGGGGGGCGATGATTCGCTTGGTTCGTTTTTCGTTACTCCCCGGTACATCGACAGCGCCGTCCGGGAGCTGGCGCGTCTGATTGCCTATGGGATCAATCTGGCTCTGCACCCGGGGCTCAGCTATGAGGATATGGAGATGCTCGTCGAGTAGCATGTTTCACGTGAAACATTGCCGACGCTGTCGGAAAAAGTTTCACGTGAAACATTGAAATTTGTATAGGGTCCTGCTATAATGTTTCCGATAAAAACAGAGGAGAATAACATGGCAAAAATCATTGCGGTGGCCAATCAGAAGGGCGGCGTGGGAAAAACCACAAGCTGTGTCAATCTGTGCGCCGCCCTGAACGCGCTGGGAAAGCGGGTTTTGCTGGTGGACTGTGATCCCCAGGGGAATGCCAGTTCGGGCATGGGCGTCTCCAAGGCGAGCCGTCCCAACACCTACGACATTCTGATTCGGGCCATTCCCCCCGAGGCCTGCATCGTACATACCAAATACGGCGACGTGATCCCCACCGGAAAAGAACTGGCCGCCGCCTCCGTGGAGCTGATTCAGACGGAGAAGCGGGAATACGTTCTCAAAAAAGCCCTGAACCAACTGTACAGCGATTACGACTATATCTGTATCGACTGTCCGCCGTCCCTGGAACTTCTGACCGTCAATGCTCTGGTGGCCGCCGACAGCGTGCTGATTCCCATGCAGTGCGAATACTACGCGCTGGAGGGCATTGCCGATCTCATGACCAGCATCAAGCTCTGTTCCCGGCGTCTCAACCGACGTCTGGAGGTGGAGGGCATTGTGCTCACCATGTACGACGCCCGGGCCAATCTGACTGTACAGGTGGCCAATGAGCTGCGCAGTCACCTGGGAGACAAGGTCTATCACACCGTGATACCCCGCAGTGTCCGCCTTTCAGAAGCTCCCAGCCACGGGATTCCGGGGGTAATCTACGACAAAAGCAACAAAGGCAGCAAGGCCTATATGGCCCTTGCGGAGGAGTTTCTGGCGAGAAACGACCCCCACGGCGCCTTTTAAGGAGGACAGATGGCAGCAAAAGAGAAAAAAGGCCTGGGCATCGGTCTCGACGCCCTGTTCGCCGCCAACGACTATGAGGAAGAACCGGGCTCCGAACTGCTGATCCTGCCGATCAGTAAAGTGGAACCCCGGGAGGATCAGCCTCGAGATTATTTTGATCCCCAGGCTCTGCAGGAGCTCTCCGACTCCATTGCCCAGTACGGTCTGATCCAGCCGATCACCGTGCGAAAGCTGGATAACGGCTATTATCAGATCATTGCCGGCGAGCGCCGCTGGCGCGCCTCGCGTATGGCGGGACTCACGGAAGTGCCGGTCCGCGTCCTGGAGGCCGACGACCGCCGCACGGCGGAGCTGGCGCTGGTGGAAAACCTGCAGCGGGAGGATCTGAATCCCATTGAAGAGGCCAAGGGCTATCAGACCCTGATGCACGATTTTGGCCTGACCCAGGAGGAGACGGCGAAAAGTGTGGGCCGTTCCCGCCCCGCCGTGGCCAATTCCCTGCGGCTTTTGAGTCTCACACCGCCGGTGATGGAACTGGTGGAAAAAGGGGAGCTCTCCGCCGGCCACGCCCGCGCGCTGATTCCCATTGAAAACGGAGCCGATCAGCTCAATGCCGCCCAGGAAGTGATCAAAAAATCTCTTTCCGTGCGGAAAACCGAACGTATGGCCGCCCGTCTCTGCCGCCCGGCGGAGGAAAAGCCGGAGGAAAGTGGGGACGAGCTCAGCGTGGATTACGTGGCCGAGCTCTCTGAAGAACTCAGCAAGAAGCTGGGGAGAAAGGTGAGACTGGTGGACGGTAAGCGCAGCGGCCGTATTGAACTGGAATTCTACGGCGCCGAGGATCGGGAAAAGCTGATTGATCAGTTGAGACGCTTGTAATATAATATGATGATATAGGAGTAAATCGTATGTTAGACATTAAGTTTGTCCGGGAAAATCCGGATCTGGTCAAGGAGAACATCAAAAAGAAATTTCAGGACGCCAAGCTCCCCATGGTGGATGAGGTGCTGGAGCTGGATGCGAAGAATCGCGCTGCCATCACCGAGGCCAGCGATCTGCGCGCCCGGAAAAACGCCCTGAGCAAGGCCAACGGCCCCCTCTTTGGAAAACTGAAAAAGGCCGAGGGCGAGGAGAAAGCCGCCATTCAGGCTCAGATCGATGCCAACATGGCCGCCGTCAAGGCGGATGACGAGCGCCTGGCGGAACTGGAGACGCTGGAGGAGGACTACGCCAAGCGCATCCACAGCCTGATGCTGAACATCCCGAACATCATCGATCCCTCCGTCCCCATCGGCCCGGACGACAGCTGCAACGTGGAAGTACAGCGCTTTGGCGAGCCGGTGGTGCCGCCCTATGAGATCCCCTATCACACCGACATTATGGAGCGCTTCAACGGCGTGGACATGGACGCGGCCGGCCGTGTCTCCGGCAACGGTTTCTATTATCTGATGGGCGATATTGCCCGTCTGCACTCCGCCGTTCTGGCCTACGCCCGTGATTTTATGATCAACAAGGGCTTTATCTACTGTATCCCCCCCTTCATGATCCACGGCAACGTGGTGGAGGGCGTCATGAGCCAGACCGATATGGACGCCATGATGTATAAAATTGAGGGCGAGGATCTCTACCTGATCGGCACCTCCGAGCACTCCATGATCGGAAAGTTTATCGATCAGATCATTCCCGAGGCCTCTCTGCCCCAGACGCTGACCAGCTATTCCCCCTGCTTCCGCAAGGAGAAGGGCGCCCACGGCATTGAAGAGCGCGGCGTCTACCGCATCCACCAGTTTGAAAAGCAGGAGATGATCGTGGTCTGCAAGCCCGAGGACTCCATGGCCTGGTACGAAAAGATGTGGCGCTTCTCGGTGGAGCTCTTCCGCAGCATGGGGATCCCCGTACGCCAGCTGGAGTGCTGCTCCGGCGACCTGGCCGATCTGAAGGTCAAGTCCTGCGATATTGAAGCCTGGTCCCCCCGTCAGCAGAAGTATTTTGAGGTCTGCTCTTGCTCCAACCTGGGTGATGCCCAGGCCCGCCGCCTGAAAATGCGCGTCAAGGGCGCCGACGGCAAGACCTATCTGCCCCACACTCTGAACAATACCGTCGTCGCGCCTCCCCGTATGCTGATCGCCTTCCTGGAAAATCACCTCCAGGCCGACGGCAGTGTCACGATCCCCGAGGTGCTGCGCCCCTACATGGGCGGCATTGAGATTCTGATCCCCAAAAAGTAAGCGTCCCACACCATACTGCAGTCCTGTCTCCCCTTGGGGAGCTTGACAATACATACCAAAGGAGAAAAGAAGAATGAAGAAGTTTTTTGACGAGTTTAAAGCCTTTATTTCCCGCGGCAACGTGATGGACATGGCCATCGGCGTTATCGTCGGCGGTGCGTTCGGCGCCATCACCGGCTCCCTGGTGAACGACGTGGTCACCCCGCTGCTGGCCTTCCTGTTCAATTCCCCCAACACCGATGCCCTGAACATCACCCTCCGCGCCGCCACCGAGGAGGCTGACGCTGTCGTTCTCGGTCTCGGCACCTTTGTCGGCACCATCATCAACTTCCTGGTCATCGCGCTGGTGCTCTTCTCTGTTATCAAGGCCATGAACAAGGCCCATGAGCTGGCCGAGAAGGCCAAGAAAAAAGAAGAGGAAGCCGCTGCCGAGGAAGAGGAGCCCAAGCCCACCACCGAAGAGCTGCTCGGCGCCATCCTCGAGGAGCTGAAGAAGAAAGACTGATTTCTTTCTCTGCAAAAAACCAGACCTGGATTTATCCGGGTCTGATTTTTTTGCTGCCTTTTTGGAAATATACAGATATAGGAGCCTGTTTTCCTACATTATATATATTTAGTTATTGCAAAGCTGTTGAAAATTTGGTATACTGGATAAGTTAGGAATACTGCGATAATTTGCCTCGAGGTGTCGTGCATGAATTCGCTTCAAGAAATATGGAATGAGATCATTCGCATTCTCTCTCAACAGCTGACCCCCACCGCCATCACCACCTGGTTCTCCGACTGTGAGCCGGTGGATATGGAGGACTGCCGTCTGATCCTGCATACCACGTCCAACTTCAAACGGGATATCATCCTACAGCGCTTCGGCGATACCATCAAGGCGGCGCTGTCGGATCTCTTCTCCTGCGATTTTGACATTCTGGTTCTGGCCGGGGACGAGCTGAACGACTACGTCTCCAAATCCAAGGAGGATACCTCCCTGCCCGAGATGGCCGGCTATACCTTCGATCGCTTTATCGTTGGCAACTCCAACAAGTTTGCCCATGCCGCCGCCATCGCCGTGGCGGAGAAGCCGGGAAAAAATTACAATCCCCTCTTCATCTACGGCAATTCCGGCCTGGGTAAGACCCACCTGCTCATGGCCATCGGCCACACGATCCAGAACCGGGATCCCTCCGCGAAAATTGCCTACATCAAGGGCGATGAATTCACCATTCAGCTGGTGAAGGCCATCAAAGAGGGTACGACCGACGATTTCCGCACCCGCTTCCGGAAAGTGGATCTCCTGCTGGTGGACGATATTCAGTTTATCGCCGGCAAGCAGAGTACCCAGGAGGAATTCTTTCACACCTTTAACGCCATCTATGAGGCCGGACATCAGATCGTTATCACCTCGGACCGCCCACCGCTGGAGATGTCCCTGCTGGACGACCGGCTGCGCACCCGCTTTGAGGGCGGCCTGATGGCGGATATTCAGCCCCCCGATCTGGAGACGCGCATGGCCATCACCCGCAACAAAGCCGCGCTGCTGGGGCTGATCCTCTCCGACGACGCGGTGGAATACATCGCCACCAACATCACCGCCAACATCCGCCAGATTGAGGGCGTCATCAAGCGCCTGACCGCGTATAAAGAGATCCTCAACGACGTCATCACCATCGACTCCGTCAAGCGCGCCATCGAGGATATGATCCGCACCGGGGACAACATCCCCAAGCCCGACAACATCATCCGCGAGACCGCCAAGTTCTACTCCCTGCGGGAGGAGGATCTGCGGGGGCAGAGCCGTTCGAAGAACACCACCATGGCCCGTCAGGTCTCCATGTTCCTCATGCGCCAGCTCACCAACCTCTCCTTAAAGGATATCGGCGAGGAATACGAGGGCCGCAATCACGCCACCGTTCTCTCCTCCATCCGCAAGGTGGAGGATCTGGTGACGAAGGATCCGAAAATGGCCGGGATCGTCCGGGATATCACCTCCAACATCACCTCCAACACGGGTCTCTGATACTGTTTTCCGATTTAACTCTTTCCCTAGTATGAGTTTCCACAATTTCACTGTGGATTGTGAAAAGCCGCCCTGTGGAAAGTTTTGTTTTTCTTTTTTCTGTGGAAATCTCTTCTCTTTTCAACAAAACGACAAACGTCAAAAACGCCCGTCTCCCAAGGCTTTGACGGGGTTTTCCACAGATTTTTGCTCTACAACAAGAACAACAAAAAAATTTATAAAATAAATAGATAACAGACTATTGTTTCGAAAAAACGGAAACGGAGGAAACAACATGAAATTCTCTTGCGAAAAATATCTTCTCCAGAACGCCTGCGCCACGGCCAGCCGCGCCGCCGCCTCCAAGAGCCCGATCCAGGCGCTGGAAGGTCTGCTTCTGGAGGCCGGCGCCGATCTGAAGGTGACCGGTTACGATCTGAAAAAGGGCATCTATACCACGGTTGGCGCCGATATCGCCCAGGGCGGCTCCATTGTTGTCAGCGCCCGGCTCTTCGGCGACATCATCCGCAAGCTGCCCGACGGCATTGTGACCGTGACGACGGATAACCTGAACGTCAACGTCAAATGCGGCAAGAGTGATTTCACCTTCATGGGTCTCAGCCCCGAGGACTATCCGGAGATGCCCGTGGTGGACGGGGAGAACAACATCGCCCTGCCGGAGAAAATCCTGCGCAGCATGATCAACCAGACCATCTTCGCCGTCTCCGACAGCGATGTGCGCCCCATCTATACCGGCACCCTCTTTGAGGTCAACGGCGATGAGCTGACCCTCGTCTCCATCGACGGCTATCGCCTGGCCAAGCGCAGCGAGAAGCTGGAGAACGCCAAAATGGAAAACTGCAGCTTTGTCGTGCCCGGCGCGGCCCTATCGGATATCGAGCGCATCTGCGAGGATAAGGACGATCTGGTGAGCATCTCCGTCGGCGCCAAGCACATCTCCTTCGCCATCGGCGAGACCGTGGTGATCTCCCGCCGCCTGGAGGGCGAGTTCCTGAATTATCGCAAGTCCATCCCCGAGAATTTCCGCCATGTGATCAAGGTGGAGCGGAGCGAATTCATGTCCGTCATCGACCGCGTCTCCCTGATCATCAGCGAGAAGAACAGCAGTCCCGTGCATCTCTTCTTCAATGACGGCAGCATCGACTGCTTCTGCGTCACGCCCATCGGCAAGGCGGAGGATACCTGCCTGTGCGAGGGCAGCGGCGACGGCCTGGAGATCGGCTTCAACGACCGCTATCTGATGGACGCGCTGAAGGCCTCCGGCAAGGATGAGCTGCATGTCTGCCTCAATACCGCCTCCTCCCCCTGCATCATCAAGGCGGCCGACGGCAGCGAGGGCTTTACCTATATGATTCTGCCGGTGCGTCTGCGCTCCGGGGACTGAGTTTGAACAAGTATGGAAAAAATAGCCATTGAAACGGAATTCATCAAGCTGGATTCCCTGCTGAAATACGCCGCCCTGGTGGGAACCGGCGGCGAGGCCAAATACGTGATCGCCGAGGGCCTGGTCCGCGTCAACGGAGAAGTCTGCACCATGCGGGGCAAGAAAATCCGCCCGGGCGACACGGTGAGCTTTGACCAGTTCCAGCTGGAAGTTACGCAGGCATGAGAGTCGATAAGATCGCGCTGAACGGCTTTCGCAATTACGAGTGGGAGACTGTCAGCTTCGACGCCGGCACCAATGTGATCTCCGGGCCCAACGCCCAGGGAAAGACCAATCTGCTGGAGGCCGTCTACATGCTCTCCTGCGGGCGCAGCTTTCGCACCCGCTTTGACCGGGAACTGGTGGGCTTTGACTTTTCCGAGGCCGATATCCTGGCGGATGTGTACAGCCATGACCGGGCACAGACGATCAATCTCCGCCTGCGGCCGGGACAGACGAAGAAAATCACGGTAAACTCCGTGCGGAAAACCGCCTCCGAGCTCTCGGAGCTCATGAACGTGGTGCTCTTCTGTCCGGACGATCTGAACCTCATCAAGGAGGGCGCCGCGGTACGACGGCGCCTGCTGGATAACGCCATCAGTCAGATCCGCCCGCGCTATGGGGAGATCCTGTCGGAGTTTAATAAGCTCTACGAGCACAAGACCCGGATCCTGAAGGACTGGCGGGAGAAACCATCCCTGCTGGATACACTGGATGAGTTTTCCGACGGCATGTGTCGGGCCTCGGCCCAGCTGATCCGCTATCGGGCGGCCTTTACCGCCCGGCTCAACGAGGCGGCGCCCCCCATCCACCGGGAGTTTTCCGGCGAGGGGGAGCAGCTGGATATCCAGTATAAGACCGTGAGCACGGTGCGGGATCCCTTCGCCTCGGCCAAGGAAATCTATTATGACCTCTGTGACCATCAGGAGAAGCACCGGCAGGCGGAGCTGGACAGCGCCCAGTGCCTCTCCGGCGCCCATAAGGACGATCTGGAGATCGCCATCAACGGCCGCCCGGCCCGGAGCTTTGCCTCCCAGGGTCAGACGCGGACGGCGGCCCTGTCCCTGAAGCTGGCCGAGCGGGAGATCTTTCTGGCGGAGACGGGGGAATATCCGGTGCTGCTGCTGGATGACGTGCTCTCCGAACTGGACAGCCGGCGACAGGAATTCGTGCTCAACCGCATCGGCGGGGGTCAGACCCTGATCACCTGCTGTGAGGATGACGATATCTCCGCCCGTACCGGCGGCAAGGTACTCTTTATCGACAAGGGGCGGATCCGGTGAGCTATCTGCATCTGGGAAAAGGGACGGTCGTCAACACGGCCCATATCGTTGGAATTTTCGATCTGGATATCACCTCCCAGTCCCATTTGACGCGCTTCTATCTGCGTGAGGCTGAGCAGGCCGGGCAGGTCGTGAACGCGGCGGAGGATATTCCCAAGACCTTTGTGGTCTGCCGGGACGGGGAGACAACGCGGGTCTATCTGAGCCAGATGGCCTCCGCGACGCTGCTGCGCCGGGCGGAGACGGGAGAACTCTGATCAATTGCGAAATTCATTTTGCAATTGAGGACTCGCGCTTATCGCAGCGGGCAAAAGCCCGCTTTGGTCGGCGCGAGGGTTCGCTTGGCTCACCTCATGGTGTTTTTGAGGCGGCAAAGCTGCCTCAAAAACGATTTGAAATTTTTTCGGGACAAATATTCTAAGTCTGTCTGAGACTTTCCCAATCGGCTTTTGTTATTTTTTGCTTTGGAGGAAACTATGTCTGATATTACGGAAAAAGTCAGCCAGGAATATGACGCCAGTCAGATTCAGGTGCTGGAAGGTCTGGAAGCGGTGCGCAAGCGCCCCGGTATGTACATCGGGTCCACCTCCTCTTCCGGTCTGCATCACCTGGTCTATGAGATCGTCGACAACTCCATCGACGAGGCCCTGGCCGGCTACTGCACCCACATTGAGGTGAGCATTGAGGAGGGCGATATCATTCGCGTCTCCGATAACGGCCGCGGCATCCCGGTGGATATCCAGGAGCAGACGGGCAAGTCGGCCTTGGAGGTCGTCTTTACCGTGCTGCACGCGGGCGGCAAGTTCGGCGGCGGAGGCTATAAGGTCTCCGGCGGCCTGCACGGCGTGGGCGCCTCGGTGGTCAACGCCCTGTCCGAGTGGCTGGAGGTCCAGGTCCACAAGGACGGGAAGATCCATCAGATGCGCTTTTCCCGCGGCGATATCCTGGAGCACATCCACGTGGTGGGCGAGACTGACCGCACCGGCACTACTGTGCGCTTCAAGCCCGATCCCGAAATGTTTGACGATACGGTCTACGACTATGAGATCCTGCACACCCGCATGCGGGAGCAGGCCTTCCTCAACGGCGGCCTTACCATCACGCTGGAGGATCAGCGCGCGGGAAAGGAAAACCGGGAGACCATGTGCTACGAGGGCGGCATCCGGGAGTTTGTGAGCTACCTGAACAAGCACAAGAGTCCCATCCACGAGGAGGTCATCTATCTCTCCGGCAGCAAGGGGGACGCCATCGCGGAGGTGGCGCTGCAGTATAACGACAGCTATAATGAGACCATCGTCTCCTTTGCCAACGACATCCACACCCCCGAGGGCGGCATGCACGAGACCGGCTTCAAGACGGCCCTGACCCGTGTCATCAACGCCTATGGGCAGAAAAACAACATCATCAAGGGGGAGGATAAGGTCTCCGGCGAGGACGTGCGCGAGGGCATTGCCGCCGTCATCTCCGTCAAGCTCCCCGAGGCCCAGTTCGAGGGTCAGACCAAGCAGAAGCTGGGCAATGCCTACATCCGCACCCTGGTGGACGGCATTGTGAACGACCAGCTCTCCGAGTATTTTGAAGAACATCCGGCCACGGCCAAGGCCATTCTGGAGAAGGCCATGATGGCCAACCGGGCCCGCGAGGCCGCGCGAAAGGCCAAGGAGTCCGTCCGCCGCAAGACCGGGCTGGAGAGCGGGCAGATGCCCGACAAGCTCCAGGACTGCAACGAGCGGGATCCCTCCCTGTGCGAGCTGTACATCGTCGAGGGCGATTCCGCCGCCGGCTCCGCCATTCAGGGCCGCGACAGCCGCTTCCAGGCGATCCTGGCCATGTGGGGCAAGATGCTCAACGTGGAAAAGGCCCGGGCCGATAAGATCTACGGCAACGACAAGCTCTATCCCCTGATCGTGGCCATGGGCGCCGGCATCGGGGATGAGTTCAACATCGAGAAGCTTCGCTATCACAAGATCATCATCATGGCCGATGCCGATGTGGACGGCAGCCACATCCGCACCCTGCTGCTGACCTTCTTCTTCCGCTATATGCGCCCGCTCATCGAGCACGGCTATGTCTATTCCGCGGTGCCCCCGCTCTATAAGCTGACCCGCGGCAAGACGCAGCGGGTGGCCTACTCCGACGAGGAGCGGGACCGCATCAGCAGCGAGATGCGCGGCGACAATCCCAACGTCAAGGTGGACATCAACCGCTTCAAAGGTCTGGGCGAGATGGACCCCCACGAGCTGTGGGAGACCACCATGGATCCGGAAAAGCGCTCTCTGCGCCGGATCACCCTGGGCGATGCGATCATGGCCGACCAGGTCTTCACCGTCCTCATGGGCGAGGACGTGGAACCCCGGCGCGAGTGGATCGAGCAGAACGCCAAGTATGTCGTAAACCTGGATATTTAAGGAGTGTTCCATGGCACATAAAAGAGATTACAAACCCGAGGATATCGCCTTTCCCAATCAAGTCATCACCGAGTCGGAGCTGGTGGGCGAAATGCAGACCAGCTACATCGACTATGCCATGTCGGTCATTGTCGGGCGCGCCCTGCCCGATGTGCGCGACGGCCTGAAGCCGGTGCACCGCCGTATCCTCTATACGATGTATGAGGGCGGCCTGACCAGCGACAAGCCCTTTAAGAAATCCGCCACCTGCGTCGGCGACGTGCTGGGCCATTATCACCCCCACGGCGACGCCTCGGTCTACGACGCCATGGTGCGTCTGGCCCAGGATTTCTCCATGCGCTATATGCTGGTGGACGGCCACGGCAACTTCGGTTCCGTGGACGGCGACCCCCCTGCCGCCTACCGTTACACGGAGGCGCGGCTCTCGAAGATTTCCAATGAGATGCTGCGGGATATCGACAAGGAGACCGTGGACTGGGACCCGAACTTTGACGAGACGAGAAAAGAACCCCGCGTTCTCCCCTCCCGTTTCCCCAACCTTCTGGTCAACGGCTCCAGCGGTATCGCCGTCGGCATGGCGACGAACATCCCGCCCCACAACCTGACCGAGGTCATCAACGCCTGCATCTGCGTGCTGGAGAATCCCGAGGCCAGCCTGGCCGATCTGATGCAGCACGTCTCCGGCCCGGACTTTCCGACCCGCGGCATCATCATGGGCCGCAGCGGCATCCGCCAGGCCTATGCCACGGGCCGCGGCAAGGTGATCGTCCGCGCCCGCACCGAGTTTGAGGAGCACGGGCAGAACCGCGTCCGCATTATCGTGACGGAGCTGCCCTATCAGGTCAACAAGCGCCAGCTCATCAAGAACATCGCCGATCAGGTGCACGACAAGCGCCTGGAGGGCATCTCCGACCTGCGGGATGAGACCGACCGCAACGGCATGCGCATCGTCATCGAGCTCAAGCGGGACGCCAATCCCCAGGTGGTGCTCAACCGCCTCTTCGCCCAGACGGCGCTGCAGTCCAGCTTTTCCATCAACATGCTGGCCCTGGTCAACAACCAGACCCAGCCCAAGATCCTCTCCCTGCGCCACATTCTGGACGAGTATCTGAACTTCCAGGAGGACGTCATCGTCCGCCGCACCCGCTTCGACCTGCGCAAGGCCGAGGAGCGGGCCCACTTGTTGGAGGGTCTGCTGATCGCCCAGGACAACATCGACGAGGTCATCCGCATCATCCGTTCCAGCTACGACAACGCCAAGCAGAACCTGATGGAGCGCTTCGGCCTGGACGACGTGCAGGCCCAGGCCATCTGCGACATGCGCCTGATCGCCCTGCAGGGTCTGAACCGGGAGAAGCTGGAGAACGAATACAAGGAGCTGGAGGAGAAGATCGCCTACTTCAAGGATCTGCTGGCAGATCCCGAGAAGATCAAGGGCGTTTTGAAGGACGAGCTGATCCAGCTGCGGGACAAGTACGGCGATGCGCGCAAGACCGAGATCCAGGACGTGGCCGACGAGATCGACGTGGAGGACCTGATCGAGGAGGAAAACTGCGTCTTTACCCTGACCCACGGCGGCTACATCAAGCGCCTGCCGGTCAGCGAGTACCGGGCCCAGGGCCGCGGCGGCAAGGGTATCCGCGCCATGGCCACCAAGGAGGAGGACTATGTGGAGACCGTGTTCACCGCCTCCACCCACGACAACATCCTCTTCTTCACCAACAAGGGCCGGGTCTATGTCAAGAAGGGCTATACCATCCCCGAGGCGGGGCGGGCCGCCCGCGGCACCAACATCGTGAACATCATCCCCGTGGAGAACGGGGAGCAGCCGGAGAAGGTGAGCGCCATGATCCGCGCCCGGGGATTGGAGGAGGACAAGTATCTCTTCTTTGTGACCCGCGAGGGCACGGTCAAGCGCATGAGCCAGTCGGCCCTGCGCAACATCCGCTCCACTGGCATCCGGGCGCTCAAGCTGGACGAGGGGGACGAGCTCATCACCGTCATCCCCACCGACGGCAGCGAGCAGATCCTGATCGCCAGCCACCAGGGCGCGGCCGTCTGCTTCAACGAGAGCGACGTGCGTCCCATGGGCCGCGAGGCGGTGGGCGTGCGCGGCATCCGTCTGCGCGAGGGCGACTATGTCGTCGGCGCCGACAGCACCAGCGCGGGCGAGGCCCTGCTCACCATCACCGAGAAGGGCTACGGCAAGCGGACGAAGGTCGAGGAATACAGCGTCCACGGCCGCGGCGGCCTCGGCATCAAGAACTACAACATCACGGAGAAAACCGGACCCATCGCGGCGGTACGCATGGTGAACGCGGAGGACGATATTCTCATCATCACCGACGACGCCACCATCATCCGTCTCGCGGCCGGCGGCATCTCCCTGCTCGGCCGTGCCACCCAGGGCGTGCGCGTCATGCGTCCCGCTGCGGGCAGCCGCATCATCTCCATGGAGAAGACCGAGCGGGAGCCGGAGGAAGAGAGCGAAACCCAGAGCGAGGAGAACAACGAGACGACCACGGAGGAATAAACCATGGCGGACTTGAAACAGCTTCAGCAGCAGCGGCAGCGGCAGAGCCGGAACAAATCCAGCTCCTCCAAGGGGGGCTGGCTCTGGATCGTGTTTGTGGTGATCGCCCTGCTGGCCAATCTGGACACGGGCGGACTGGAGAGCGCCTGGCGGGAGTTTGAATTCCGTCTGCGTTACGGCCTTGTGAATGTGGGAGAGATTTTTGCGCCCATCTTTTGCGTGATACTGCTTGTCTCGGCCCTTCTGCTGCTGAGGAAGATCGTCAAAAAGCGCAAAAAAGAAGTGGAGCACCCCTATGCCGCGGCCCGCACCTCGGCCGCCGTACAGCGGCGGGATCCCCGGACTCCGAGCTTTACAAAGCCCGAGGCACCCTGCATCGTCTGCGACCACACGGGTGAGGATCACTTTCAGCGGGACAAGGCCCGGCGCCTTGGCCAGCTGGATGAGTGGCTGCAAAACGGCCTGATCGACAAGGACGAATACCGGGTGCTGAAAGCGAGATACGAACAGGATATATGAAAACCGTACAGATCTATACCGACGGGGCCTGCAGCGGCAATCCGGGCCCCGGCGGCTGGGGGGCGATCCTGCTTTACAACGGCGTGGAGAAGGAGCTCTCCGGCGGCGAGGGGGAGACCACCAACAACCGCATGGAGATGACGGCGGTGATCTCCGCCCTGCTGGCCCTGAAAGAGAGCTGCATTGTGGAGCTCTATTCCGATTCCAAGTACGTCATCGACGCGCTGGAAAAGGGCTGGGCCTGGGGCTGGCGCAAAAAGGGCTGGATCAAGTCCGACAAAAAACCGGCGCTGAACCCGGATCTCTGGACCGTGCTGCTGGATCTGACGTGCCAGCATGAGATGCACTACCACTGGGTCAAGGGCCACGCCGACAATGTCTACAACAACCGCTGTGACCAGATTGCCGTCAGGGAGAGAGATTTCTATGCCGCACAAGCCGATTGACTTTTCACAAAAACCCCTGAAAATCTTTATTTCCTATATAGGACATCATAAAAAGCTCTTTGCGATCGACATGGTCTGCGCCGTCCTGGTGGCGGTCATCGACCTGGTGTTCCCCTATGTCTCCCGCAGCGCCATGCGGCTGTATCTGCCGGAGAAGCTCTATACCACCTTCTTTGTGGTGATGGGGATCCTGGTTCTGGCCTATGTGCTGAAGGGCTTTTTCTATTATGTGATCACGGTGCTGGGCCATAAGATGGGCGTTCTCACCGAGGCGGACATGCGCCGGGATCTCTTCACCCATCTGCAGGAGCTGTCCTTCAGCTTCTACGACAAGAACCGCACCGGCGTGCTGCTCAGCCGCGTGGTCAGCGACCTCTTTGAGGTGACGGAGCTGGCCCACCATGGCCCGGAGAACGTGCTGATCTGCTCCCTCAGCATCGTGGGCGCGCTCATCATGATGTTTTTCATCCAGTGGCAGCTGGCCCTGGTGCTGACGGTCGCGCTGCCGCTGGGCATCTGGTTTACGCTGAGCCAGCGCTTCCGCATGCGGCGGGCCAATGTGGAGGTCAAGCGGAAAACCGCCCTCATCACCGCCGCCATCGAGTCCAGCATCTCCGGCGTGCGCACGGCCAAGGCCTTCGCCAATGAGGCGCGGGAGACGGAGAAGTTCGACGAGGCCAACGAGATCTTCAAGGGCGCCAAGGTGGAGTATTACCGCAGCATGGGCCTCTATATGAGCGGGATGGAGTTCACCACCGGCGCGATGCAGGTGCTGGTCATCGCGGCCGGCGGCCTGCTCATCATGGGCGGGAAGATGAACTATGTGGATCTCATCACCTTCACCCTCTATGTCTCCACCTTCCTCTCGCCCCTGCGCCGCCTGGTGCAGTTTGCCGAGCAGTATATGCAGGGCACGGCGGGCTTCAGCCGTTTTCTGGAGATCATGCGCACCGAGCCGGACATCCAGGACGCGCCCGATGCCGTGGAGCTGGGACCCATCGAGGGCCGCGTGGACTTTAACGATGTGAGCTTCCATTACGATAACGGCATCCCGGTGCTCCGCCATATCGATCTGCACGTGCGGCCGGGCGAGTGCCTGGCCGTGGTGGGCTCCTCCGGCGGCGGAAAGACCACCCTCTGCCAGCTTGTGCCCCGCTTTTATGAGGTCAGCGAGGGCAGCGTCACCGTGGACGGCGTGGATGTGCGCCGCGTGACCCAGGGGAGCCTGCGCCGCGCCGTGGGCATCCTGCAGCAGGATGTGTTCATGTTTGCCGGTACCGTGCGGGAGAACATCCGCTACGGCCGGCCCGATGCCACGGACGAGGAGATCGTGGAGGCGGCCAGGCGGGCCGAGATCCACGAGGAGATCATGGCCATGCCCGAGGGCTACGACACCTATATCGGTGAGCGGGGCGTGATGCTCTCCGGCGGACAGAAGCAGCGCATCTCCATCGCCCGGGTCTTTCTGAAAAATCCCCGGGTGCTGATTTTGGACGAGGCTACCTCGGCCCTGGACACGGTGACCGAGCAGAGCATCCAGCGCTCGCTGGACGAGCTGAGCAAGGGCCGCACCACCCTCATCATCGCCCACCGCCTCTCCACTGTCCGCCACGCGGACAGCATCGCCGTCATCGAGGACGAGCACGTGGTGGAGCAGGGCAGCCATCGGGAGCTGATGGCGAAAAACGGAATTTACGCGGGCCTGGTCAGGGCCCAGGAGATCGGCGAGGAGGACGAAGTATGCTGACAATTCGCAAGGGCGGACACGTGGATCTGGAGCGCCTGTACAGCGCCATGGAGATCGACTTTGATCAGAAGGAGCTGCTGGGCAAGTGGAGCATCCACAAAGCCCTCTCGGCCGGCGATCAGGAGCTGCTGGTCTTTTCCGACGGGGAATCCGGCATCGACCAGGGCTACGCGCTGGTCATGAGCCGCGGGCTCTACGGCTATGTGCTGCTCAAGTATCTGGGCATCCTGCCCTGGTTCCGGCAGCAGGGCCTGGGTATCGAGGCCATGCGCCTCATCAACAAGCGCTATGCCGATAAGCAGGGCATCCTGGCGGAGCTGACCACCTTTGACGATGAAGGCGGGGCCTACCTGCGCCGTCTGCGCAAGTTCTTTGCCCGCTTCGGCTATGTGCTGGTGGAGAGCGATTACCGCATCGGCGGCTCCCCGGTGGAGCTGATGGTCAAGCCCATCAAGGGCAGCGAGGACATCGCCCCCATTGCGCCGCGCATGATCCGGGATTTCTACTCCCGCTGCCTGCGCTTTTCCTCCTATGAGCGCATGATCGACATTCGCCCCGTGGAGACGCAGAAGTGAGCACGAAAGCGGTTCTCTTCGATATGGACGGGCTCATCTTCGACTCCGAACGGGCCGTGCTGGCCTGCTGGCAGGAGGTGGGGGCCCGCTTTTCTCTCCGCGGGATCGAGCAGGTCTTTGTCCGCTGCGTGGGCGTGAACAAGCAGCGCACGCGGCAGATCTTCCTTGAGGCCTATCCGGAGCTGGACTTTGACCGCTTTGACGAGGCGGTGCGCGCCCTGTTTCTCTCCCGCTATGACAAAGGCCGCCTGCCCCTCAAGCCCGGCGCGCGGGAGATCCTGACCGCGCTGAAGGAGGCCGGGATCCCCCTGGCCCTGGCCTCCTCCACCAGGCTGGTGACCGTCCGGCGGGAGCTGGACGAGGCGGGACTGCTGCCCTTTTTCGACGCCGTGATCGGCGGGGATACGGTGGCGCACTCCAAGCCCGACCCGGAGATCTTTCTCACCGCGGCCTCCCTTCTGGGCGCCGCGCCGGCGGACTGCTGGGTGATCGAGGACTCCTTCAACGGCATCCGGGCCGCCCACGCCGGCGGCATGCACCCCATCATGGTGCCGGACCTGCTCCCGCCGGATGAGGAGATGGCGGAAAAGGCCGAGATCATTGTGAAAGACTTGTTGGAAGCGAAGGCCTACCTGCTGCCGAGAGTGTGAAGAACGGATTGGTGCGACAAAGCTGGGAATCGGCGCCGATCTTCGTCTTGTCTCGCAGCGGAAAAGAGGATATAATAATCCAGTAATGAACATCCTGATCAATCAAATATTTGAAAACAAGGAAGCCGCCGCCCTCCCCGGTCTGCTGGAGAGCGGAGGGCTTCCTGCGCTCGTTTCCGGGCTCTCGGCGGTGCATCGGGCCAATCTGGCCGCCGCCCTGCGGGAGAGGAGCGGTCTGCCCCTCTTTGTCATCTGCCCGGACGACACCGCGGCGGAGAACTTCGCCAACGACCTGAGCGCCATGCTGCGCCAGCCGGCGCTGAGCCTGGGCATGCGGGACTTCACCTTCTATCCCGCCGAGGCCGCCTCTCGCCAGGCCGAGCAGCGGCGCATCGCCGTGCTGCACGTCCTGGCCGAGAACCGCGCCCCGGTGGTCACGGCCTCCATCTCCGGCCTCATGCAGCGCACGATGCCCGCCGATACCCTGCGCCGGGCGGCCTTCACCATCGAGAGCAGCGGCAGCTATGCCATTGAGGACATTGAGGACGCGCTGCTGCGCTGCGGCTATGCCCGCACCAACCAGGTGGAGGGCCCGGGGCAATTTGCCCACCGCGGTGGCATTCTGGACTTCTTCTCTCCGGCGGATCACGAGCCGGTGCGCATCGAGTTCTGGGGCGATGAGATCGACTCCATGGGCTACTTCGACGTGGCCTCCCAGCGGCGTACCGAGGCGATCGAGCGCTGCACCATCCTGCCGGCGGCGGAGACCCTGCCCTCCCTGACCGTGGGCGGTATCGAGACCCTCTGCCGCCAGATCGAGAGCTTTGCCGAGCGCTTTGCCAAAAAGCGCAGCAGCGAAAACGCCGCGACCCTGGCCGCCACCCTGCGGGGGGACGCGGAGCGGCTGCGCGGCGGCGTGGTGCTCTCGGACGCGGACCGCTACCTGCCGGTGATCTACACCGCGGCCAGCGCTCTGGACTACATCCCGGAGGACGCGCTGCTGATCCTGGATCAGCCGGCCCGCTGCGCCGAACGCGCCCGGGACTACATGAAACAGCTCACCGAGGATCTGCGGGAGCTGCAAAAGCGGGGCCAGGTGGCCGTCTCGGCCGACAGCTTCTATGAGAGCTGGGACGCGGTCGTCAAGCGCCTGGCGGATTTCCCGGTCTATATGGCCGACGCCTTTACCGTGGGCCGCACGCCCCTGCCGCCCAAGACCATGGTCAGCATTCCGGCCAAGCAGCTGCCCTCCTACGCCGGCAGCGCCCAGGCGGCGGCCGAGGATGTGAAGCTCTATCTCAAGCAGGACTACCGGGTGGTGGTGCTGGCCGGGGATGAGCGCCGGGCCAAGGTGCTGCAGGATTTCTTCAAGGAGCACGAGATCCCGGCCCTCTTCGACCCGGAGATGAAAAAGCTGCCCACGGCGGGCCAGTGCCGCATCGGCGTCGGCTCCCTCTCCGCGGGCATCGAATACCCGGGCATCAAGCTTGCCATCCTGACGGACGCCCAGCTGATCCGAAAAAAGAACAAAAAGCCGGGCAGCAAAAAGAAGCTGCCCGCCAACCGCCAGCGGATCGAGAGCTATGCCGATCTCTCCGTGGGCGACTTCGTGGTGCATGAAAACCACGGTATCGGCCGTTTTGCCGGCATTGTGAAGATGACGGTGGACGGCTTTGAAAAGGACTACATCAAGCTCAACTACGCCGGCACCGACACCCTCTATGTCCCGGCCACCCAGCTGGACATGGTATCCAAGTATACCGGCGGCGGGGAGGAAAAGCCTGTCAAGCTCAGCAAGATGGGCGGCACCGAGTGGGCCAAGACCCGCTCCCGGGCCAAGAGCGCGGCCAAGGACATGGCCAAGAAGCTCATCGCCCTCTATGCCGAGCGGCAGCGCCTGCCGGGTTATGCCTTTGCTCCGGACAGCGAGTGGCAGCGGGAGTTCGAGGAGAACTTCGGCTACACCGAGACCGACGATCAGCTCCGCTGCGTGGCGGAGATCAAGCAGGACATGGAGTCCTCCGTGCCCATGGACCGTCTGCTCTGCGGCGACGTGGGCTTCGGCAAGACCGAGGTGGCCCTGCGGGCGGTGATGAAATGCGTCCTGGACGGCAAGCAGGCGGCCATTCTGGTGCCCACCACGGTCCTGGCCCAGCAGCATTACCAGACCGCGCTGCAGCGCTTCTTCGGCTTCCCGGTGAACATCGGGGTGCTCAGCCGCTTCAAGACCGGCGGCCAGAGCAGCAAGACCCTCTCGGAGCTGGCTCAGGGCAAGATCGACCTGATCATCGGCACCCACCGGCTTCTCAGCAAGGACGTGCATTTCAAGGATCTGGGCTTGCTGGTGGTGGACGAGGAGCAGCGCTTCGGCGTCACCCACAAGGAACATATCAAGGAGCTGAGCCGCGGCGTCGACGTGCTGACCCTCTCGGCCACGCCCATCCCCCGGACGCTCAACATGGCCATGTCCGGCATCCGGGACATGTCCACCATTGAGGAGCCGCCGGAGGACCGCCTCCCGGTACAGACCTTCGTCATGGAGCACGACTGGGGCGTGTTGGCCGACGCCATCCGAAGGGAGATCCAGCGCGGCGGGCAGGTATACTATCTGCACAACCGCATCGAGGACATCGACCGCACGGCCCTGCGCCTCATGGATCTGCTCAAGGACGTGACGGTCGCGGTGGCCCACGGCAAGATGGATAAGAACATGCTCTCCTCGGTCATGGACGATGTAGCCAGCGGCCAGATCCAGGTGCTGGTCTGCACCACCATCATCGAGACCGGCATCGACATCCCCAACGTCAACACCCTCATCATCGAGGACGCGGATAAGCTGGGCCTGGCCCAGCTGCACCAGATCCGCGGGCGCGTGGGCCGCTCCACCCGCCGGGCCTCGGCCTATCTGACCTTCCGCCGGGACAAGGTGCTGACGGAGATCGCGGAGAAGCGCCTGAGCGCCATCCGGGATTTCGCGGCCTTCGGCTCCGGCTTCAAGATCGCCATGCGGGATCTGGAGATCCGCGGCGCGGGCAATCTCCTGGGCGCGGAGCAGTCGGGCCACATGATCGATGTGGGCTACGATATGTATATGAAGCTGCTGAACGAGGCGGTGCTGGAGGCGCGGGGCGTCCCGGTGCCCCAGCGGGCGGAATGCTCGGCGGACCTGGCTGTGGCGGCCAACATCCCGGAGCGCTATATCCCGGCCTCGGAGCAGCGCATGGACATCTACCGGCGCATCGCCCTGATCCGCACCGAGGCGGAGGCGGACGATCTCACCGATGAGCTCATCGACCGCTTCGGCGATCCGCCGCCGGGCGTGAACGCGCTGATCCACGTGGCGCTGCTGCGCGGCGAGGCCGGCCGGGCCGGCATCACCGACATCGCCCAGAAGCAGGGCTATCTCCGCTTTACCGTGGAGGACTTCAACATGGAAAAGGTCTCCGCCCTCTACGCCCGTCCCGAGTACATAGGCCGCCTGCGGGTGGAGGCGGGCTCCAAGCCCTGCCTGAGCCTGCGCATCAAGGCCAAGGGCCGGGTCATCGACGAGGCACGCAAATTTGTCTCCGACTGGGGCGGAAATACGAATAATTCTTGAATTATCGCCTCGCCTGCTTGTGAAAGCGGGACTTTGGTGGTATCATGCGGGAGAGAAAGGATCTGATACCGATGAAAAAATTTGTTGTTGTGCTGCTGGCACTCTGTATCGTAGCCGGCGGCGTTCTGGGATATTCTTACGGCGTAAAGGAGCGGCTGGCTCCCCCCGCCGCCGCGGCTGCGGAGGAACCGGCGGCGAGCGCGGCGCCCGCGGTTCAAGCCGCTACGCTGGACTATGAGGCGATCTACGCCCTGCATGAGCCGGACGAGGTCGTCATGACCGTGGGCGACAAAGAGGTCACCTGGGCGGAGTATTTCTATTACCTCTATCGCCAGGCCCAGTCGGTGGAGAGCTACTTCACCTCGATGGCCTCCTATGGCATTGAGAGCTCCTGGGACGATCCGGCCGAGGAGGACGGCACCACCTTTGCCCAGCTCACGGTAGAGAGCGCGGACAGTACGGCCCTCAGTCTGAAGGCCATGGAGAGCTTTGCCGAGGCCAACGGCATCGCTCTCAGCGAGGCCGACCGCGCCAGCATTGAAGAAAAGGTGAAGACCGATATTGCCGCCGCCTGCGGCGAGGGCGCCACCCGCGAGGATTTTGACGCCTATCTGGCCGGCTTCTATATGCCCAGCAAGCTCTACGATCAGATGAACGAGCTGAGCGTGCTCTACCAGAAGGGCTATATCCAGCTCTACGGCGAGAACGGCGAGAAACTCTCCGACGAGGAGACGCTCTCCTGGCTGGAGGGCCAGGACTATATGGCGGCCAACCATATCCTGCTCATGACCAAGGATCCCAGCAGCTATGAGAGCCTGGACGAGGAGACCGTCGCGGCCAAGAAGGAGCTTGCCGAGCAGATCGCCGCGGAACTGCAGGGCATGGACGACGATGAGGAGATGATGGCCCGCTTTGCCGAACTGAAAGAGGAGTACGACGAGGATACCGGCAAGGTCATGTTCCCCAACGGCTATCTGTTCCTGCCCGGCAGCATGGTGGCGGAGTTTGAAAACGCGGTGAAGGCCCAGGAGGAGTACCAGGTCTCCGACCCGGTGGAATCCAACTACGGCTATCACGTGATCGTCACGCTGCCGCTGGATCCGGACGCGATCGTGGATTACAGCAGCAACGGCACCGCCCTGACCGCCCGCAGCACGGCGGCCAACGCCATCTACGCCAAGGCGCTGGATGATTTCACCCTGGAGCAGGCGGTCGTGCCCACGGAGGGCTTCGAGGCCCCGAACTTGACCGACTATCTGAAATAAGGAAAGATTGCATAAACCGCCCTGTGACTTCGGTCACGGGGCGGTTTTTCGTCGGATTTTCCCGATCATCAGGCAAAGCGGCAACAGCAGAAACCACAGGCTGAGGTTAACCGCCGGGACGATCCGCTCCGACCAGAGGCGCAGACTCGCCAGATCCGGGGCAAGCGTCAGGGCGACGAGAATGCTGGCAAGGGCACAAAAGGGGATCAGCCAGCGCT
>CAMNKQ010000002.1 GCA_946542465.1 uncultured Clostridia bacterium
ATCCAAATCGAAGCCCAGCGAAGCGGGTTCGATTTGGGAAAGGAAGAAGGACTCTGCGGATGTGCAGTTTTCGCGGCTCTTACGCAAACCGCGGAAACGGAACAAAGCAGAGTCCTTCTGACGTGGTGCCGGTGACCGGACTCGAACCGGTACGGGATTGCTCCCAAGGGATTTTAAGTCCCTGGTGTCTACCATTCCACCACACCGGCGTGCTTTTACACTCTACCACTCCCGGGAATTTGTGTCAAGACTTGGAAAGCCCCGCTTTTTTAGCCGGATCGCTTGTAATTCCCGCGGTACTATGATAAAATAGACCGATTTTCGGGAAAGGAGCGCGGAGCGTGGTTTTTTCGTCGGCCATTTTCTTGTTTGCCTTTCTGCCGGCCGTGTTCCTTCTGGATCGACTGGGGCGGGATCTGCGCTGGAAGAACGCGGTTCTGGCGCTGGCCAGCCTCGTCTTTTATGCTTTCGGGCAGCTCTATTACGTCCCGCTGTTCCTGCTCTCGGTGCTGATTAACTATCTGGCCGGGCGGCTGCTGATGGGGGGCGGACGGCGCCGGGCGGTGCTGACGGCGGCGGTGCTGATAAACCTGGGGCTGCTGGCGGTGTTCAAGTACACGGATTTTGTCCTGCAGAATCTGGGCCTGCCCCCGGCGGGGATCATCCTGCCGATCGGCATCTCCTTTTACACCTTCCAGGGCCTCTCCTATGTGATCGACTGCTATCGGGATCCGGCGAACGGCACCCGGAGCTTTCCGAAGCTCTTCCTCTATATCGCCTTTTTCCCCCAGCTGATCGCGGGCCCCATCGTGAAGTATCACGATATCGCCGCGCAGATCGACGCGCGCGTCTGCGATCCCGTCCGGACGGAGCAGGGGATCCGCCGCTTCATCCTGGGCCTGGCCAAAAAGCTGCTGGTGGCGGACACGGTGGGCTATATCGCCGATACGGTCTTCAACGGCGGCACCGGGGACATCCGCCTGGCCTGGCTGGGCGCCGTCTGCTACACGCTGCAGATCTACTATGACTTCTCCGGCTACAGCGACATGGCCATCGGCATGGGCCATATGTTCGGCTTCCAGATCCGGGAGAACTTCCTCCACCCCTATGGGGCGCGGACGATCCGGGACTTCTGGCGGCGCTGGCATGTCTCCCTGTCCTCCTGGTTTCGGGAGTATCTCTATATCCCCCTGGGCGGCAACCGCAAGGGAAAACGCCGCGCGGCGCTCAACCGCTTTCTGGTCTTCCTCTGCACCGGCATCTGGCACGGCGCCAACTGGACCTTCGTGGTCTGGGGCCTGGGCCACGGCCTGCTCTCCGATCTGGAGGGCCTGGGGCTGATCCCGGTGGACAGACTGGAGAAATCCCGCGCGGGGCGGCTGCTCTGCCGGGTCTATACGCTGCTTTGCGTGACGCTGCTGTTCGTGGTTTTCCGGGCGGAGAGCCTCACGGCGGCCGGGGCCATGTTCACCGCTCTCTTTGCCGGCGCGGTCACGCCGGCGGGGACGATCCTGCTGCACCGGCTGCTGAACCCGGTGAGCGGCCTGATCCTGCTGCTGGCGGCCCTCTTCTCCCTGGGCATCCGCCGCCGCCCGCTGCCGCTGCCCCTCAGCCGGGTGCTGAGCCTGGGACTGCTGGTGCTGAGCATCCTGTGCCTGAGCCGGGGCGGCTTCCATCCTTTCATCTATTTCCAATTCTAATCACTTGCGAAATCTATTTCGCAAGTGAGGACTCACATGTATCGCAGCGGGCCAGGGGCCCGCTTTGGTCGATGCGAGGGCTCGCTTGGCTCGCCTCAAGGTGTTTTTGAAGCGGCAAAGCTGCTTCAAAAACGATTTCAATACCTTCGGGTATCAATCCAGTCCGATTGTGCCTGCTGCATTCGACGATGCGTCCAATTTTGATATGAAGCATGCGATAAGCAAAGTGTATATTGCGCTGTTTCTGCTGCTCTGTCTGCTCCCAAGTCTGGGGATCCTGGTTTTCGGGGAGAGCGGGGCCGCCGCCAATGAGATCCTCTCGCCGCGCCCTCAATGGGGCTGGGAGGTGCTCAGCCAGACGGCGGACTATCTGGCCGACCACTTCGCCCTGCGGCAGCCGATGGTGGCGCTCTGGTCGAGGCTGAACGCGGCGTTGGGCCACTCCACCGATGAGCAGGTGCTGCTGGGCCGCGAGGGCTGGCTCTATTACACGCCCTCTCTGCCGGACTATCTGGGCGAGCACCTGGAGGATGAGGACCTGGAGCAGATCGCCCGGAATCTGGCCCGCCTGCAGCAGCAGTGCGAGGAGAGCGGGCGGCAGTTTCTGTTTACCATTGCCCCGAACAAGAACAGCCTCTATCCCGAATACATGCCCGCCTGGGCGACAAACGGGCATGAGCAGGCCAACAGCGTCCGGCTCCGGCCGCTGCTGGAGCAGTACGGCGTTTGCTATGCCGATCTCTTTGCCCTGGACATGCCCTATTACCGCACGGACACCCACTGGACGGCGGAGGGCGCGGCCGTGGGCGCGGACGCGATCCTGCGCGCCCTGGGCCGGGAGAGCGGCTATGCCGCGCGCCGCTTTACGGCGGAGGGCCGGCACCTGGGCGACCTGGAGGAAATGCTCTATCCCGGTACGGCCGGGGAGGAGGCCGCCATCGTCGATACGACGGGCTTTTCCTATGAGGCCCTCGGCAAGGTAAACGGCGGCAACGCCCTGACCATCCGTACGCAAAACCCAACAGGGGAGGGCAGCCTCTTCTGCTGGCGCGATTCTTTTGGGATTGCCCTCTATCCCTATCTGGCCGAGGATTACGCCGAGGCCGTTTTCTCCCGGTCCACGGACTACCGGCTCCCCGAGGGGGACTGGGACACCCTGATCCTGGAGATCGTGGAACGCAATCTGCCCAATTTATTGGATATACCCATGGAGGACTGAAAACATGAAAAACCTGCTGACGATCATCCTGCTGCTGGCCCTGTGCCTGTGCCTGTGCGCCTGCGGCGAGAGCAAAGAAGCCGCCGCCACCCCGACGCCTGCCCCTGTGGAGGAGCCGGCGAGCACCCAGCAGTCCGTTCTGCCCGGCGCGACGCTGGTAGAAGCGGAGGAGGAGCCGGAGGAAGAGGTGAACGAGGATCTGGAGAAGGCGATGAGTTTTCTGGAGAAGGACGTGTCTGAGCTGATCGCGGTCTTCGGCGAGCCCAATTCCAGCGATTACGGCCCCAGCTGCCTCGGCAGCGGCGAGGATGGCGAGCTGCACTATGACGCTTTCACGGTCTATACCTATCGGGAAGGCGAGAGTGAGATCGTGAAGGACGTGGAGTGATGGACACCAAACAGAGACTTGTTTCCCGGCTGGGCTGGGTCGCGGCGGCGCTGCTGCTGATTGCGACGACCTATCTCTTTACCAGCCGACAGGAGGAGCGGCTGCTGGCCCGCACTCCGATCACGGTCACCTACCACGATCCGGAGGGCAGCCAGAGCGAGGAGCTTGCTCCCGGCGGGGTGCCCAGCTTCCCGGACGCCCCTGCGATCGAGGGCTATACCTTCCTCTACTGGAAGGATAACGACGGCCAGCAGGTGATCAACCGGAAGCTCCGCCTCCATGAGAATACCGACTACTACGCGGTCTATGCCATGGCCTTCGACCGGAGCGGGCATGAGGCCTGGCTGCCCCTGGACGAGGAGGGCAGCTTCCACCCGGATGAACAGATCACCCGCCGGGCGGCGGCAGAGCTGCTCTATCAGCTCCTGGGCACCGAGCTGGTGGGACAGGGCCGCTTCACCGACGTGGACAAAGAGGACAGCGCCTACAAGGCGGTGGCCACGCTCAAGGATCTGGGCGTGATCGGCGGCAGCCGTTTCCATCCCGACGAGTTGATCACCCGCTATGAATTCCTGCAGATGCTGACGTCTTTCTTCCCGGCGGAGGAGAGAAACGTCCGTTTTGCGGACCTGGAAGCCACGGATGAGGAGTACCCGGTTTTCCGCACTGCGGCGCAGCTCAACTGGATCGACAGCGGCAAGAAGGCAGAGGCCCGGCCCCACGAGGCCCTGACCCGGGCGGAACTGGCGCGCATCCTCTGTGAGGTGCTGAACCGCCGCGGCGATTCGGAACATCGTGTCGAGATGGTCGGAACGATCCTGGACGTGCCTGTCAGCGATGAGCGCTATTGGACGATCGCGGAGATGTCCATCTCCCACACGTCCCGGCAGATCGGGGATGAGGAGATCTGGATCAAGAGCAAGGCGCTGCCCCTGCGTGACGAGGGCTTCTTCTTCCTTGGCAGCAGCCTGCACGCCATCAACAGCGAGGGCGTGGCGGTGGCCGATGCGGACTATCACAACATAAGCTTTGACGCCTCCGGCCGCGTGACCAGCGGCAACGCCGATCTGGACGCGCTGCTGCGGCCGGTGCTGGAGGAGATCGTGGACCCGGACAGCATGGAGCAGGAGGAAATGCTGCGGGCGGTGTTCGATTACGCCGTCAACAACATCTCCTATCGCAAGAAGGATCTGCACAAGCCCGGCGATATCTCCTGGGTCACCCAGACGGCGCTGGACACGCTGAACAGCCATCGGGGCAACTGCTACTGCTTTGCCGCCGTGTTCTACGAGCTGTCCCGCTTCCTCGGCTATGACACGCAGATCTTCAGCGGCATGGTCAACGGCGAGAACGGCCTGACGCCTCACTCCTGGACAGAGATCGAGATCGACGGCGAGCTCTACATGTTCGACCCGGAGCTGCAGTTCAAGAGCAACTGGGGGACACAGGATCAGTTCTTCATGCGCACGCCCGAGGAACTGGCCGCCTACAACTACACCAAAGAAGCCCCTGCCTACTTCACGGTCATGTGGGGCGACTAAAACACAAAGACATGAAAAGGGGGCTGTGAAATCGTCCCCCATGCTGTGGGGGCTGACGCCCTCGGCAGAGCGCATTAATAGAGATCCCCAGCGAAAACGGGTAAAAGGTACCCGAATTCGCCGGGGATTTCTGTTTGTTATCCTTTCCACGCCGGGACGCCAAGGGTGGCGTCCCCTACAAGGGAAGTGCCCAAGCCGTTTTCTGTCAAGCGACTTTTTCCACAGCCCCATCTTCTTGCGAATTCTTGTCTGCGGGTATATACTGGACCCAATGAAAACAGGGGAGTGACAGCCGTGCAGGAAAAGTATCTGGCCTGGGGCCGGGTCAAGAATAAAATGCGGGAGATCACGGCCTACGGCAACGCCCGCAAGGCGGAGATCGGGGCCGAGAAGGTCTTTGATTTCAGCCTGGGCAGCCCCAGCGCGCCGGTGCCGGAGGCGGTGACCGAGGCGATGCTGGCGGCGCTGGCGCGGGAGGACTGCTGCGAAGTGACGCCCCGGGAGGGTCTGCCGGAATTTCGGCAGGCGGTGGCGGAGGATCTGAACCGCCGCTACGGCCTGGGGGTGGACCCGGCCTATATCCATGTGGCCACCGGCGCGGCGGGCAGCCTCGCCGTGAGCATCCACGCGCTGCTGAAAGCCGGGGAGGAGGCCATCGTTCTCGCGCCCTTCTTCTCGGAGTACCGCGTCTTTGTGGAGGGCGCGGGCGGCGTGGTCGTCCCCGTGGGGGCGGACGAAACGCTGCAGCCGGATCTGGCGGCCTTCCGGGCGGCGGTCACGGAGAAGACCCGCCTGGTGCTGGTGAACACGCCCAACAATCCCGCCGGCGTCGTCCTCTCGGAGGAGAGCCTGGCCGCGATGGGCCGCATCCTGACCGAGGCCCAGGCGCGCTATGGGCGCGCCATCTATATGGTCTCGGACGAGCCCTATCGGGAGCTCCTCTACGAACGGACGGCCATCCCCTGTGTGCTGAACGCCTATGACAACAGCATCCTCTGCTATTCCTACAGCAAGAGCCTCTCTCTGCCCGGCGAGCGCATCGGTTACCTGGCGCTGAACAGCCGCATGGCGGAGCGGGACGCGGTCTTTGCCGCGGTGAAGGAGGCGGCCCGGGCCCTGGGCTATAGCGGCGCGCCGGCCCTGATGCAGCGGGCCCTGATCGGCTGCCTGGGCAGAACGGCGGACGTGTCGCTCTACAAGCACAACCGGGATCTGCTCTACGAGGGCTTGACCGCGCTGGGCTTTTCCTGCGTCAAACCCGAGGGCGCCTTCTATCTCTTCATGAAAGCACCCATCGAGGACGCGGAGGCCTTCAGCGACGCGGCGCGGAAGTACGAGCTGCTGTTGGTGCCCAGCGACGGCTTCGGCGTACCCGGCTATCTGCGCCTGGCCTATTGCGTCCCCACTGCCACCATCGAGCGCTCCCTGCCCGCTTTCCGAAAACTCGCGGAGGAATACGGGCTGGTGTAACAGAATAAGCCAAACCAAAGGGCCTCCCGTGCGGAGGCCCTTTTAGTTTGACTTTTTTAACTAATGTGATATACTAACACGGAATGATTTATTAAGGAGAATTATCATGTCTTATATCATTGCCACCTCCTCCACCTCCGATCTGCCGCGGACCTATCTGGAGGAGCATCATATTCCCTTCATCCCCTACCGCTTCACCGTCAATGAGCAGCCCGCCGAGGACGACTGCCGGGAGGAGCGCCGTGCCGCCATCTACGCCGGCATGCGCAAGGGCGACATCCTCAAGACCTCGATGATCAACGAGTTTGTCTACTACGATTTCTTTAAGGAGCTGCTGGACACCGGCAAGGACGTGATTTTCCTGGATATGTCCGAGAAAATGTCCGTCTCCTTTGAAAACTGCCGCCGCGCGGCCGAGAGCATCCGGGGCGAATACCCGGATCAGCGCCTATGCGTGATGGACACCCGCTGCATCTCCGGCGGCCTGGGTCTGCTGGTCATGCACATGGTGGCCCAGATGGAGTCCGGCGCCGACTTCGATGCCGTGGTGGGCTGGGGCGAGGAGAACAAACTGAAAATCGCCCACCGCTTCACCGTGGACGATCTGAACTACCTCAAGCGCGGCGGCCGCGTCTCCAACGCCGGGGCGCTGGTGGGCTCCATGCTGAACATCAAGCCCGTGCTCTACGTCCCCGATGAGGGCACGCTGAACGTGGCCAAAAAGGTGCGCGGCCGCAAGACCGCCCTCAAGACCATCCTGGACGCGGTGCTGCACGACCTGGACCGGGTGGACACCGCCGGGCGCGACATGCTGATCCTCCACGCCGACTGCCTGGCCGACGCAGAGTACATCCGGGATAACGTAAAGCAGGCCCATCCCGACATGGGCGAGATCCGCATCTCCTCCCTGGGCGTGGTCATCGGCGCCCACACCGGCCCGGGCCTTCTGGCCATCTTCTACCTCTGCGGCGAGAGAACGCCGGAATAAAACGAGAATAAAACCAATCTCCAGGGAAGACCTGTGCGTCAGGCTTTTCCCTGGAGATTTTCGTATTATACTGATATCGGATAGGAAGGTCGGAAATGATTTTCGAGGCAGAATTGCGCCAGGCAAGGCGGCCTCCGCAGAGCATAATGGAGATATATGGTCAAGGAGGCCAACGCAGTATGGCAGTTTTCTGGCCGGAAAGAATCCGAGATTTCTATCAGATATCAGTATTACTTGTTCTTGTCCTTCGGCTTGAAGAGCAGCGCCGCCAGCAGGCCGAAGAACACCGCCGCCGCAGTGCCGCCGGAGGCCGCGGTAAAGCCGCCGGTGAAGGCGCCCAGCAGGCCCTGCTCCGCCACGGCCTTTTTGACGCCCTTGGCCAGGGCGTTGCCGAAGCCGGTGAGGGGCACGGTGGCACCGGCCCCGGCCCAGTCGGCCAGAGGCTGATAGAGGCCCAGCGCCCCGAGAATCACCCCGGCCACCACGTAGCCGGTGAGGATCCGGGCGGGGGTCAGGCGCGTGCGGTCGATGAGCAGCTGGCCGATCAGGCACAGCAGCCCACCCACCAGAAAGGCCTTTCCGTATTGCAACAGCGTCTCCATCTTATTCCATCCTTTCCAGCGCCACCGCGTGGCAGATGCCCGGGATGCTCTCCCCCTGCTGGGAGCTGGTGGGGGACATGAGGGCCCCGGTGGCCGCAAAGAGCACCCGGTTCCAGAGACCCTTTTCCATCCCGGGCAGGATCTGCGCGCCCAGCACCGAGGCACAGCAGCCGCAGCCCGAGCCGCCCGCGCCCACGTCCTGGGCTGTCCGGTCGTAGATCAGCACGCCGCAGTCCATATAGCGCACGCCGAGCTCAAAGCCCTGCCGGCGGAGCAGATCCTCCAGAATGTCGTGGCCCAGAGCGCCCAGGTCGCCGGTGAAGATGGCGTCGTAGTCCTCCGGGCGGCGGCCCGTCTCCCGGAAATGGGCCGTGAGCGTGTCCAGCGCCGCGGGGGCCATGGCCCCGCCCATGTGTGTGGCGTCGGCCACGCCCGCGTCCACGATGCGCCCGGTGGTCACGTGGGTCAGGCGGATCCCCGTGCCGCCCTGGCCCAGGATCACCGCCCCCGCCCCGGTGACGGTCCACTGGGAGGTGGGGGTGCGCTGGCCGCCGTATTCCAGGGGGAAGCGGTACTGCCGCTCCGCCGAGCAGAAATGGGAGCCGGTCAGCGCGCAGCAGCGCTCCGCCGCGCCGCCGTCCAGCAGCAGCGCCGCCAGGCTCAGTCCCTCCGCCATGGTGGAGCAGGCCCCGTAGAGCCCAAAGTAGGGCAGGGCGCTGTCCTTCATGGCGAAGGCGGAGCTGACGCACTGGTTTAACAGGTCGCCCGCGAACACATAGTCCAGGGACGCGCTCGGCAGCTCGCCCTTGTCGCAGGCCAGCTGAAAGCACTGCTTGAGCATGCGGCTCTCGGCCTTTTCCCAGCTTGCCTCGCCGAAATAGGAATCCTCGGAGAGAAAATCGAAACCGCGTTTGAGCGGCCCCTCGCCCTCTTTCTTGCCGCCCACCGCGGCGTAGGACAGCAGCACCGGCGGCCGCTCCAGCCGGATGGTCTGTCGGCCGAGCCGTTTTGCCATAAAAACGCCTCCTTCGTATCCGTATCGTGTCTTTAGTGTGCGCAGGAGACGGCCAAAATATCAGAAAGAGGAAAAGAATAAAAATGCGTTTTTTGTTGAAAAAGAGAGTACCCATCCAGATGGGCCCTGTGCTATAATGAGCCTATGGAAAAAAGCGGAAGCTTTGCCCGGAGAGGAGAGAGCGCGATGGAGAGCATGACAAAGCCGGTGGCCGTGCTGGCCGGAACCCCGGTGGACACCCAAATGGGCGCGGAGGTGCTGGAGGCCCACGGCATCACGCCGATGCCCTTTCCCCTCTCCCGCATCCCGCCGGAGCAGGCCTATTTCCAGGTCCAGCCCCCGGAAAAGAAGCGGGAGCGGGTATTGGGCATCCTGCGCGAGGCCATGGACAAGGGCTGCGGCAGCGCCTTTGTCTACTGCAATTCGCTCTCCGGCGCGGTGGATTTTGCGCCGCTCTCCCAGAAGCTGGGCCTCAAGATCGTGACGCCCATGGACGCCTACGGCAGCATCGCCCGGGCGCACAAAAAGCTCGCCATCATCGCCTACAACGCCCAGGCCATGGTGGGCCAGGACACGGCCATGATGCGCGCCAATCCCGACATCACCATGCTGACGGCCAGCGTCTCCCAGGTGGCCATCGACATCGAGGCGGGCTGGGCGCCGGAGGAGATCCTCCGCCGGAATCATCTGGATCTGCTGATGCGGTATTTCGAGGCCTGCGGCTGTGAGGCGCTGGTGCTGGGCTGCACCCATTTCCCCTATGTGAGCGTGGCCCTGCGTGCCATCACCCGCCTCCCCCTCATCGACCCGGCCGAGGACATGGTACGAATTTTGATCGAGGGATGATCGAAACGCGGTAAAACGGCGGCGGATTCGTAATCGTACGAATCCGCCGCCGTTTTCTGCCCTTAATCCGCGATCAGGACGCAGGTGCCGTCGCTGATCTGCAGGGCGGTGTTCTCCGTCAGCGTGACGCGCACGGAGTCCCCGGCCTTGAGCTCAAAGGATTTGAGCACCGCGCCGTAGTCCCCGAGGATCTCCACCTGGGTGTTGAGTACCTCGCTCATCATCCCGCCCAGGGAGCCGAAGAGGCCGCCCCAGTCCTCACCGCCGAGGGAGCTGGCCGCGTCACCCAGCGCGGAATACATGCCGCCGAAGTCGTCACCCGCGGTGGAGAGGCATTTGAGAGTGTAGCTGCCCGGGAGAATGTCCTCCCCGACGATGAACTTGCCCTCCCGGAGCGTGACCTCCTGGGCCAGGGGCAGGCCGCGGGCGATCATCTCCTCCCGGACGGCCTCATAGAGCTGGCGCAGCTCCTCATCGCTGTAGCGGGCGAGGGGATTGTCCTCGGCGCAGGCGGCGGCGCTGACGCTCAGCACCAGGGCCAGGATCAGCAGGATCGAAAGCAGTTTTTTCATAGCAGTTCCTCCTTAATACTATGTCGGTATCGAAAGTATACCCGATGACGGACCGCCCCGTTGACCCCGTTTCGGGGGCAAGAGACGGCTCTTTTACGGCAGCAGCGGGGCGAGACCGTGTTCCCGCAGCAGCGCGTCCACCTCGTGGATCTCGAAGATCCGGTTTTCCATGGCCACGCGGATGACCAGGTCGCGGGGGAAGTGGAGAAAGAGCGGGGCCATGCCGTAGCGGATCAGCGCCTCGTTGGTCTCCTCCGGCGTGAATTCCGCCGCCAGGCAGAGCCGCAGGATCACGTCCCGCTGCCGGGTGCGCTTCTGCTCGGCGATCAGCTTGTAGCCGCAGCGCTCCGGCAGGTCGGCGGCCAGAAAGACGTTCTGCTGCAAAAGTCCCTTCTCCCGCAGCCTCTCCCGCATGAAGTCGGCGAAGGGATGGGGGCTTGTGATCAGGTCCTTCTGCATCCGCCGCAGGAGATCCCCCAGCTCCTCCAGGCGGACCGGCCGCGGCTCCTCCTCCGTCCAGTCCCAGATGTCGTTTTTGTTTTCCATTGTGTTCACCCTTTCTATAGAGGAACACCGCCCGGGACGAACCCGGGCGGTGCTCTATAAAAGGGGCTGTAAAATTTACGTGGGGGGAACTGATTAGAAATCTATTTCATATTCAAAATAGCGACGGGACTCTGTCTGCACTTCGCTAGATACGGAGAGACCTCCGGAATACTTCATAGAAGACAGTGCGGCATCAATTTTGGCTGCGTCTTTCATCTTAATTCCGGAAGAGCTTCCCATGGCAATGGTATATACCTGATGCGTCATGGTGTTATCGCTCATACGCAGGGACACAAGATTCTGGATTTGAGGATCATTTTTGAAATAGACGAGAGTCGGTTTGACTGGCGTATGACCAATGCACTGCATCTCTGCGGCAATTTCAACTTTCGAAGAATTGCTGCTTCTGGATTCGTGGGAGAAATCGGTACTCCCGTTAACTTTTCCGCCAGTTTTTGTGCCAAGCTTTCCCTTGACGCTGTTTGCGTTGAAAGCGGCAGCTTCTTCCTTGAATGTCACGCGAAAATGCTTTGCACCGAGATCCTGCGCGATTTTTTGCAGCTCGCTGACACGGGCAACTCTGAGCCGGCTGAAGTATTCGTCCAAGGCAATATAATGATCTCTATCGCAGGGATCAACGTAGTACAGATCACTGTCCATGTTAGGCTCAAAGGAGAGCCCGAAAGCCTCGGCTTTGTCAGGATAGATGTTGACGATCCGCAACTCCTTGTGGACAGACTCATAGCCGATGGAACCTTGGCAGATTTCACTTTCGGCGTGCTTCTTGTCCATCTCAATTACACGAATCAGCTTCGGCATCAGGAAGTCTGTACTGTCCAAGTCATCCTCAAAGATCGGGCATAGCGCTTTTCGCTCCGCCTCTTGACGTGTTTGCGCTCTCTTTTCGTTCCATTGATCCGTCAGCGAACTAATGTCTTTCAAATCCAGCTTGCCGTCACTGTTTTGGTCAACGGTGTTCACGACGGTTTTCTTTGCTTTGTCGAACAAATCCGCAGCCGCTTTCCCCTTGCCGGCGACAACGGCTTTTATATCCAACTTTTTCTTTTCCATATGAATTACCTCAAAGCACTAATCTAATAGCGCGATCTAATTATTTGTAGAGCTTAATGGATTGAATTATTCTCCTCACCATCCTTTGGGGATATGGAATCAGCACGCATATCCCTTCTATGCTTTTGACTGTTTGCTTGCCAAGCAAGCAAGTGACTCAAAGCATCAAAGCCAGTGTATTTTTTTATTAGCATAAAGAAAAAGAGGCAAACCAGCAAGGGAATAATACAGGAAGTAACAATCAATACAGCAATGCTTTCAATAAAACGATTGATGATGTTAGAAATCTTACGCTTAAGAGTTTCTGATGTTTCGGATAGGCGGCTTAGGATAGATTGGACTCCAATTTGATCGTTATCTTCTGCCAACTCTGCCGTCTCGTTTGCCAAATTCTCGGCGGCAGATATAGTTGATTCTATAGATGCTTGATATGTTTTATAAATCATATCAGAGGCGCCTATGCCAGCTGGAATAACTAATGAGATTCCCAAAGTTACAAGAACAAGATTATATCCTATACGTTGCAGGAAAGAGTTTCCGATTATTTGACTGATTCCAAATAAACCGCAAATAATTGGAATTAAGTAACGGCAAGCGACGACAGGAATTATGGAAAGAAGGTACTTTTCAGAATAAAGAACGCATAGAATAAACAGATAATACTGGGAAAAATCTGCAAGTTTATCAGCTATTGGATTTGCTATATCACTCGGGAGAGCAGAAACACCAACGGAAGCTAAAGACGAGGTCGTGGTTAATGCTAGAACAGTCTTTATTTTTTCGTTTATTGAAAGTACTTGGTTCGCATATATTTCGGGGGAAGCCAATTTATCAGCTAAAATCAGATTTGAGATGACAGCAATTAAAACCAGAAAGAGAATTAGCGATGTTTTTTTTAAAAGTTTATTCGTATTCATAAGGCCCTCAACAAGTAATGTGTTTATTTATTGGCAGCTTGTATTTCCACTGAATAATCAGATATATCAATGATGCTATTTGCAAATGTACGAATTATTGTTTTTGCGTTGTCCTGTGCTCTTTCTAAAATTCCGGATTCGATTGCTTTATCTTTTACTTCGTTTTGAAAATCATTCAATGCGCTGTTATAGTCGACCATTGTGAATTTGTTTCCCAAACCATTTTTTTCAGAGTAGATAGTTAAACTCTCTGGATCAATATCTATACTGAAGATTTCCGAAGAAGGAAGATAGACTGTTATTACCCGACGCAAAATGTCTTTTTCAACGGTGATTTCAGAAAAGTCTACTCCGGCGCAGATAACGCCTGCGTAGGTGGCAAGGAGACTTGATTCAGTAATACCCCACTCTTTTTTCAGAATCTCTTTGTTTTTAGAATAATTAATAACATCAGTAAACCAGTATTCCTCTGTAATTAACTTTCCTACATCTTGCAATTTTTCTTGAATCACTTCCGGAGGGATACCAGTTTCTTCAATTGCACGTTCTTCGATGTTATCATTTGTGAGATTTTCTTCAGATAATAGAGTTTCGGTAGGAGAAGGTAGTGTACTGGATAAATCTTTATTCAAGGGATGCGCAAAGTGTATTGCTACTACAGTAAGGGTAGCGATAACTAATAATACAATTATCAGAATCCATAACATAGTCTTATTTTTTTCTTTGACCATTTTTTCCTCCATAATACAAAAGCATCTTTCAATATGATTCGACAACAAATTCATTATAATAAAAATGGAAGGAATATGCAAGGACAAACCAAATTCCAAACTGTGAACTGACGCCAATAGACTGCATTGCCAAGCGCGGGAGGCTTGACAATTTGGCCGGGCGGCTTCTTGCAATGAGTTCAGAAAAAGCAAAGAGGGAGCACTTTGACGAGATCGGGTGCAAACAGCGGGGAATCGAATAAACCTGCCGGTGTTCAATCTGGCAGGCCGGTTTTAGGTCAGGGCAGGCGTCACCGAGCAGGGAAAAGAAATATTGACACGGTGTCAAAATAATGCTATACTGCGGATTGACGCAGTGTCATTTTCACGCGGGAGAAAGAATTCGCGCGCTGAGGACGCCGCCGCTCCGGCCCCGGGGCGGAAAACAGCGACAGAGGGGGAAGAGCATGCCGAAAGGATCCGCAGAACGAACCAACGCGCGGCGGGAGGAGATCCTGGCCGCCTGCCGGAAGCTCTATGAGACGATGAGCTTCAAGGAGATCAGCCTGAAAGAGATCGGGCAGCAGACCTCCTTTACCCGCACCTCGATCTACAACTATTTTGAGACCAAGGAGGAGATCTTCCTCGCCCTCTTCCAGCGGGAATACGAGTGTTTTGCCCGGGATCTGGATGAACTCTGCGGGCGGGAGGAGACGCTGTCCCTGGACGCGCTGGCCTCCGAACTGGCCCATGCGCTGGAGCGGCGGCCGCTGATGCTCAAACTTCTGAGCATGAACCTCTACGATATGGAGGCCAACTCCCGCATGGAGCGCCTGGTGGAGTTCAAGACCGCCTATGGGGAATCCAGCGCCGCGCTGGACCGCTGCCTGCAAAAGTTCCTGCCCGGTCTGGGAGAAGAGGGGCGGCGGACCTTCCTGTATGCCTTTTTGCCCTTCGTCTACGGCCTCTACCCCTATACCGTCGTGACGGATAAGCAGCGGCAGGCCATGGAGGAGGCGGGCGTCGCCTATGTCTACATGAGCACCTACGAGATGGCCTATACCTTTCTTCGAAGCTTATTGGGAGGATTGCTATGATCACCGTAAACATCTACTACAGGGGCGAAAACGGCAGCGCCCGCGCCTTCGCGGAGGAGATGGTCCGCAGCGGCGTCGTGGCGGACATCCGCGCCGAGGAGGGCAATCTGCGCTATGCCTATTTCTTCCCGATGGACGATCCCGAAACCCTGCTGCTCATCGACCAGTGGCGGGATCAGGCGGCCATCGACGCGCACCACGCCTCCCCCATGATGGGGAAGATCGCGGCGCTGCGGGAGAAATACGACCTTCATATGACGGTGGAGCGCTTCGCCTTCGACGAGGCGGGGCTTCCGGAGAAGGACTTGAAATTTATCAAACGATAAGGAGAAAGCGGTATGAGTAAGAAGATCACACAGACGGCCGGGCGCAGCCAGCTCGGCGAATTTGCCCCGATGTTCGCCCACCTCAACGACGACGTGCTTTTCGGCGAGGTCTGGAACGAGGAGGCCATCGACCTCAAGACCAAGTGCATCATCACGGTGGTGTCTCTGATGGCCTCGGGGATCACCGATTCCTCCCTCGGCTATCACCTGCAGAACGCGAAAAACCACGGCGTGAGCAAGGCGGAGATCGCCGCCATCATCACCCACGCCACCATGTATGTGGGCTGGCCCAAGGGCTGGGCGGTGTTTCGCATGGCCAAGGAGATCTGGAACGAGGAGATAAAGGTCCAAAGCGAAAAGGACGCCTATCAGAACACGATCTTCTTCCCCATCGGGGAGAAAAATCCCTATGGGCAGTTCTTTGTGGGGCAGAGTTATCTGGCCCCGGTCTCCACGGCGCAGGTCCCGATCTTCAACGTGACCTTCGAGCCGGGCTGCCGCAACAACTGGCACATCCACCACGCCGCCAGCGGCGGCGGGCAAATGCTCATCTGTGTGGGCGGCCGCGGCTGGTATCAGGAGTGGGGCAAGGAGCCCGTTGAGATGACCCCGGGCACCGTGGTCAACATCCCCGCCGAGGTCAAGCACTGGCACGGCGCGGCCGGGGACAGCTGGTTCTCCCATCTGGCCATTGAGGTCGCCGGGGAGAAGAGCTCCAATGAGTGGCTGGAGCCCGTGTCGGAAGACGATTACAACAATCTGAAATAAAAGGAGTTTTTAAAATGAGTAAACTGGTCGCCTATTTTTCCGCCAGCGGCAGCACCGCCCGACTGGCCCAGACCCTCGCCGCCGCGGCCGATGCGGCGCTCTATGAGATTAAACCCGCCCTGGCCTATGAGCGGAAGGATCTGAACTGGATGGACAAGAAGGCCCGCAGCACCGTCGAGATGCAGGATCCGAACTGCCGCCCGGCCCTGGCCGATACCGCCGCCCCGGTCGCGGAGGCGGATGTGATCTTCCTGGGCTTTCCCATCTGGTGGTACCGGGAGCCCAGCCTGATCGACAGCTTCCTGGACGCCTATGATTTCTCCGGCAAGACGGTCGTGCCCTTCTTCACCTCCGGCGGCAGCCAGCTGGGCGAAGGTCAGGGCCGCATCGAGACGCTGGCCAAGGGCGCGAGGGTCCTCGGCGGTAAGCGCTTTTCCGCCCGCGCCTCCGAGAGCGAGCTGAAAGCCTGGGTCGCGTCCCTGAAGGTATAAAAGCCCTACAGCATAAAAGTGCTCTGCGTACGAACGAAAGTACGCAGAGCACTTTTTATACTGATATCTGATAGAAATCTCGGATTCTTTCCGGCCAGAATTGTGCCATACTGCGTTGGCCTCCTTGACCATATATCTCCATTATGCTCTGCGGAGTCCGCCTTGTCTGGCGCAATTCTGCCTCGAAAATCATTTCCGACTTTCCTATCAGATATCAGTATTACAGCCGTTTTTCCGCTTGACTTCAGTCCTCGATGGTGACCTCACCGTTTTCCCCGATGCTCACCATCATGCCGGTCTGCACGGCCTCCAGAAATTCATTTCCCAGCGAGTCCACCACGGGCATGGGGTTGTCCGTCCACACGTCGCCCAGGATCGCGCCAGAGGCGGCCAGGGAGTCGATGGGCTTGGAGAAGAGCATGCAGGCCGGGGCCTTGCCCAGGGCGCAGGCGGTGTAGAGCACCATACCGCCGGTGGTGGAGCCGATGGTCATCGGCAGGCACAGGGCCTTGCCCAGCATGGGCTTCTTGTAGAGATCGGCGTTGTTCTGGTCGCCGCATTTGACCTGCTTATCGCCGAACATCAGGGCCATCTGATAGCTGGCCAGGGTGTTGAAGCCGCCATGGCTCACCAGAGCCTCGGCCCGGCAAGTGCCGGGGACGATAACGCGGCCTTTAAAAACTTTCATCTCAGACCCTCCCTCCGGTGATGATGTCCAGGATCTCCGCCTCCGTGTAATAGCGGGCGCTGGTGTAGGTGCGCAGCTTGTTGGAGGAGGTGATCACGTTTTTCTTTTTGCAGAGGGGATTGTTCATGTACATGAGCGGGCAGATATAGCTCAGCACCACGCCCATGCGCTCCAGCCGGTAGGCACCCATGGTCTTTTCAAACTCCCGGATGACCGGGGTCGGGGCGGTAAAGACCGTGGGCACGGCCACCTTCTTGCGCCCGTTTTTCCGCAGACCCGCTTCCACCGCGTCGGTCCAGTCCTTGAGCTGCTGGAGGGACATGTGCGGGCAGCCGACAAAGCAGAGCTCCGGCTTGGCCTCGGGCTTTTTCCAGACGATGGGATAATTGGCCTTGACGCGCTCCAGCTCTTTGTCGTCGATCACGTAGACCTGCGCGTCGGGGAGGATCAGGCTCTCGCCCAGCTCCTGCGCCTCGGGGGTGAGGCCGGCGATGTGGTAGAGGCCCACCGCGCCGTTGGAGGCGGTGGCCGCGCCGAAGTCCTTCAGATAGGCCTTGGCCTCATCGTTCAGCTCCGTGCCCAGCCAGGGCTCCAGCCCCTTGACGTAGGGCACCTCTTCCATGACCTTCATGCCGATGGCCGAGCCCAGCAGCTGGGCCTCCGGCCTGTGCTGACATTTGACCTCCACGACCCAGCTGGCCTTGCGGCCCGCATCGGTCAGCAGGCCGAACTCAGGGACAAAACCGGCGATGGAGCCCATCAGCTCGATCATGCCGGAGTTGCGGTTGCAGCGGGCGCCCAGGACGGAGTTGGCGTAGACCACGGCGGAGGATTCCGCCCAGGAGAGCACGTCGCCCTTCTTCGGCGTGTTGCCCACCTGGTCCAGATAGCAGGCGCAGGTGTAGTCGTCATCGTTCGTGATGCCCAGCTTGCGCATCTGCTCCTCGTAGCGCTGCTGCTGGGTGTACATGATCTTTTTGAACACCAGGTCGTCCAGCAGGGAAGAGGGCACCCGGGGGTCCAGCGGCTTGGGATCGGCGGTGAACTTCTGGTTGGCGGGGAGCCCGGCCGCGATCAGCGTGTCGTAGAGATCGTAGACCGGCTTCATGACCTCCAGACCGAAGGAGATCACCGTGTGGCCGTAGCTGCTGGTGACCGGCACCATGCGCTCGGCCCCAAAGGTGTCGCCATACATGACAAGGGTCTTGACGATCTTGGCCATGACCTCGCCCTGGCTTCCGTCCAGAAGGGCCTGCTGCTCCGGCGTCAGTTTCATAGCATCACATCCTTTGTTGTTGATTACTTTCAGTCTATCACGGCGGAAAAGAGAAGTCAACGCAGGGTGCAAGTCCGAAAAACCGACGGAATGATCCAATATATCCTTAAATATTGAATAATAATAAAAATTATATAATTCCTGTATGGACAAAATGGGGAAGGAAAGATACAATATAGCCACAGGAATGGAAACAATTCCGGAATTATCAAACAGGAGGAATGCAACATGAACGTATCCCGCAGAGATTTCCTGAAGGGCTCCGTCGCCGGTGCGGCCGCGCTGGCGCTGGGCAGCCTGGGCCTGAACTCCCAGGTCGAAGCGGAGGCCGCCGGCCTCAACAGCAAGGATCCCGGCGAGAAGCCGAGCTTCTTCACCAATCCCTACAACCATGTGGCCTCTGACGCCGCGCAGGTCGTCACGGCGGAAGTCGTCGTGGTCGGCGCCGGCAACGCGGGCTGCGCCGCGGCGGCGTCCCTGGCGGACAACAACGTGCAGACCGTGGTCATTGAGCAGCAGAACGTCATCCACGGCCAGGGCGGCGGCATCGGCATGGTCAACACCAAGTTCATCCAGAGCCTGGTGGACGAGGGCAAGCTGGACGGCCTGACCGACGTCGTGCAGCACCAGAACATCTGGATTCAGCGCTGCGGCAGCCGTGTCAACGAGAAGCTGGTCTCCATGTGGTTCAACAACGCCCCGGCGACCGGCGACTGGCTGATCGACAAGTGCGCCGAATATGGCGTCATCCCCCTGTCCTTCCGTGCCCGCGCGCCGAAGGCCATCGTCCCCGAGACCTATGACTACCACATGTTCTTCGGTGTGGGCGACTACCAGTTTGACGACAAGTGCGGCTACTTTGCGGCCACCAACGTCTGCTACACCGACGCCCAGCGCGCGGACAAGCATGACAAGCCCGCCGTGTTCTTCTTCAACACCAAGGCCCAGGATCTGCTGGTGGAGGACGGCCGCGTGGTCGGCGTCTTTGCCGAGCGCGACGGTGAGCTCTGGCTCTTCCGCGGCACCAAGGGCGTGATCCTCGCCACCGGCGGCATCCATGAGGATCCCGAGATGACCGCCTACTACTGCGACGACTATGTCAACCGCGTCCAGCGCTGCGAGCATGGCCCGGCCGGCTTCTCCACCGGCGACGGCCACAAGATGGGCCTCTGGGTCGGCGGCAAGATGCAGGACAACGGTCCCTTCCCGCTGATGCTCCATCCCCAGGCCAACGCCATGTTCCACGGCTGCTTCCCCTTCGTCAACACCAACGGTGTGCGCTTCATGAACGAGGGCGCCTGGGTGCAGGGCAAGTCCATGAACATCATGAACCAGCCCGGCTACATCGCCTACTCCATCTTTGACAAGAACTACGGCGAGTATAACCGCAAGTCCCTGGAGGGCGAGACCGGCGGCGGTATGTTCTGGGATACCATGTCCGCGGGCGTCGGCGATCCCTTCACCGATGATGACGTGACCGCCACGGTCGAGAGCGACGTGGTCAACGGCAACACCCTCGTGGCCGATACGCTGGAAGAGCTGGCCGAGAAGATCGGCTGCCCGGTGGACACCTTTGTAGAGACCATCAAGCGCTACAACGAGATGGTCGCCCAGCAGTTCGACGACGACTTCCACAAGCCCGTGGAGTTCCTCTATCCCGTGGAGGAAGGCCCCTTCTACGCCGCCAAGATCGGCGTGGCGCTGCTGGGTATCTGCGGCGGTCTGTCCGTGAACACCGATCTGCAGGTCCTCAACACCGAGAAAGAGCCCATCCCCGGCCTCTTCGCCACCGGCAACACCTCCGGTGATCTGTACGCCATCGACTATCCCATCAACTGCGCCGGCAACTCCAACGGGCGCTGCTTCATCTGGGGCTACCTGCTGGGCCAGCGGATGCCGAACTTCCCCGACACCGGCGAGGAACTGACCTCCTACGACGAGCTTGTCGCGCTCAAGGGCGAGGACAGCGCCCAGGTTATCGCCGATACCACGGTCTACAACGACGGCGTCTATGAGGGCGTCGGCACCGGCCGCAACGGCGATATCAAGGTCGCCGTCACCGTCACCGACGGCAAGATCGCCGCGGTCGAGGTGCTGGAGCATGCCGAGTCCGCCGATATCGGCGCGGCCGCCCTGCCCAAGCTGGTGGATCAGGCGGTCGCCGCCAACTCCGCCGCCATCGACGGCGCGTCCGGCGCATCCATGACCAGCGAAGGCTTCCGCCAGGCGGTCGCCATGGCGCTGGAACTGGCCAAGTAATCCTCATTCCAAGCAAAAAAGATCCGTTTCCGAGTGGAAACGGATCTTTTTTGTGGCATTATTCGTCCAGATCCAGGCTCAGGTTCTGGCCGATCACGGCGTTGGAGACGTGCAGCACGCGGTCCTTGATCTCCTGGGTGCGGCCCTGGTTCCAGTACTGGGTGCCGATGTAGCCGCAGGTGCGGCGGGCGACGTTCATCTTGTTCTGGTCCCGGTTGCCGCAGCGCGGGCAGGTCCAGAGAAGCTTGCCGTCCTCCTCCTGAATCTCGATCTCCCCATCCCAGCCGCAGACCTGGCAGTAATCGCTCTTGGTGTTGAGCTCGGCATAGAGGATGTTGTCGTAGATGAACTTCATCACAGCCATCACGGCGTCCAGGTTGTCGTTCATGTTGGGCACCTCGACGTAGCTGATGGCGCCGCCGGGGGACAGGGCCTGGAACTTGGCCTCGATGCGGATCTTATCGAAGGCGTTGATGGGCTCGGTCACATGGATGTGGTAGGAGTTGGTGATGTAGCCCTTGTCGGTGATGCCGGGGATCACGCCGAAGCGCTTCTGCAGGCACTTGGCGAACTTGTAGGTGGTGCTCTCCAGGGGGGTGCCGTAGAGGGAGTAGTCGATGTTCTCCGCGGCCTTCCACTTGGCGGTGTACTCGTTGAGCTTGCGCATGATTTCGAGGCCCAGTTCCTCGCCCTCCGGCTCGGTGAGCTTCTTGCCGTTGAGAGCCAGGACGCACTCCCACAGACCGGCATAGCCCAGGCTCAGGGTGCTGTAGCCGCCGTAGAGCAGGCGGTCGATGGTCTCGCCCTTTTTCAGGCGGGCCAGGGCGCCGTACTGCCAGAGGATGGGCGCCACGTCGGACAGCGTGCCCAGCAGCCGGTCATGGCGGCAGCGCAACGCCCGGTGGCAGAGCTCCATCCGCTCGTCGAAGATCTTCCAGAATTCGTCCATGTCGCCATGGGCGCTCAGGCCGATGTCCACCAGGTTCACCGTGACCACGCCCTGGTTGAAGCGGCCGTAATATTTGTGCTTGCCCGGCTCGTAATTGCCGGCGTTGGCGATGTTGCCCACGCCCGTGTCGGTGAAGCGGTCCGGGGTCAGAAAGCTGCGGCAGCCCATGCAGGTATAGACGTCCCCGCCCTTAAGCTCCTTCATCACCTTTTCGGAGATGTAATCGGGCACCATGCGCTTGGCCGTGCACTTGGCCGCGAGCTTGGTCAGGTAGTAGTACGGGGAATCCTCGTGGATGTTGTCCTCCTCCAGCACGTAGATCAGCTTGGGGAAGGCGGGGGTTACCCAGATGCCCTGCTCGTTCTTCACGCCCTCATAGCGCTGGTTGAGCACTTCCTCGATGATGATGGCCAGGTCCTTCTTCTCCTGCTCGTTTTTGGCCTCGCCCAGGTACATGAACACCGTGACAAAGGGGGCCTGCCCGTTGGTGGTCATCAGGGTCACCACCTGGTACTGGATGGTCTGGACGCCGCGCTTGATCTCGGCGCGCAGCTGGTGCTCGGTCAGCTTGTCCAGCAGCGTATCGTTGATCGCGACGCCGGCCTCCCGCAGTTCCTCCTCGGTCTCCCGGCGGATGCGCTCCCGGCTGACCTGCACAAAGGGGGCCAGATGGGCCAGGGAGATGGACTGCCCGCCGTACTGGTTGGAGGCCACCTGGGCGATGATCTGGGTGGCGATGTTGCAGGCGGTGGAGAAGCTGTGGGGCTTCTCGATCAGGGTGCCGGTGATGACGGTGCCGTTTTGCAGCATATCCTCCAGATTCACCAGGTCGCAGTTGTGCATATGCTGGGCATAGTAGTCGCTGTCGTGGAAGTGGATGATGCCCTCGTTGTGGGCCTCCACGATGTCCTGGGGCAGCAGCATGCGCATGGTCAGATCCTTGGACACCTCGCCGGCCATGTAGTCGCGCTGGGTGGAGTTGATGACCGGGTTCTTGTTGGCGTTCTCCTGCTTGGCCTCCTCGTTGGCGCACTCGATCAGGCTGAGGATCTTGTCGTCGGTGGTGTTGGACTGGCGCACCAGGGCGCGGGTGTAGCGATAGGTGATGTAGCGCTTGGCGACCTCGAAAGCGCCGTGGGACATGATCTGCTTTTCCACCATGTCCTGCACTTCCTCCACGCTGGGGGCGCGGCCCAGCAGCTCGCAGGTGGCGGAGACACGCTCGGTCATCTCCTGGATGTCCGCGTCGCTGAGGCGCTCGGAGCTGGCGGACGCCTCGCTGGCCTTGCCGATGGCGACGGCGATCTTGCGGCTGTCAAATTCGGTCTCGCTGCCGTTTCTCTTAATAATCTTCACGTGTGTTCCCTCCTGTTGGGAAATACAAATCCTTGTGGCATCCTGTGGAGCAATCGGCGCTCAACACAAGATTTAGTGTTTGTCAGCCCGACTAACTTAGCACATCTGGTAGGGAAAGTCAAAGAATTCTTTTTGTCGACTTTCGTCACAGTTTGTCTTTTTTCCTGAGTTAGACGAGATTATGGAGCCGAATCGTTCCCGCTTTCGGCGCCTTTTGGCGGGAAGCGGAACTTTTCCCGAAGGCAGCTTTCGGCTATGGGCAAAGTGACGATTTTTGAGGCCGGAAAGGGATAAAAAATCGTCAAGCATCGGAGGGACTTTTTTGCCTCCGATGCTTGACAGATTTACCTTCTTTTTTCAGGCGGGCAGATAGCTCAGCGGATCCACCGCCGCGCCGTTTGCGGTCAGGGCGAAGTGCAGATGGCCCTCCTGGCCCACCTCGCAGAGGGCGCTGCTGCCCACGGCGCCGATCACGCTGCCCGGCTCCACCCAGTCGCCCACGGACACGGCCGGCTCCTCGGCCAGATTGGCGTAGACGCTGGTCATGCCGTCGCCGTGATCCACGGTGACCACGGTGCCGTAGAGATCATCCTGGGCGATCTGAACGACGGAACCGGCATGGGCCGCGTTCACCGGACTGCCCAGAGGCGCGGCGATGTCGATGCCGGCGTGGGTGCGCCAGTCCTGCATGGTCACGTCATAGCGGAGAACCTCCAGGTCGTGCCGCCGCTCCACGGTGCCGCTCACCGGCCAGAGATAGAGGGGCGAGGACACGGGCACGGTCTCGCTCCAGACGGCCTCGGCCTCCGGGGCTTCCGCTTCCGGCTCCGTCTCCTGGGCGGTCTCCTCGGGCAGCGTTACCTGCACGGGGAGCGTCTCCTCCGCCACCGGCGGGACGATGATGGTCTCGACGCGCTCACTGGGCGCGTCCTGCTTCATGACGCTGATCTCTTCTTTCATAGCCCGATCTCCCGCCGCCATCATCCAGGCGGACGCGCCGATCACCGCGGCGCACAGGAAAAGGACTATGTAGAAGCCCTTTCCGTTGAAAAATTCCTCCAGCTTGCCGCCGGAGCTCCTGCTGTTCATGGGTTATCCTCCTATTGCATACAAATTCAGGTTTGCAATCCTATTCTTTCCGGGCAGGAATGGAAATATACATCAGCGCTTGTAAAAAAAGGGAGGAGATGATAGACTGAAGCTAACCTGAATCGGGAGGCAAGCCCATGAACGTAGAAAAAGCCATCAAGAATTTCAAGCTCCGCGGCTATACGGTGCAGCATTTTGCCACCGGGGCGGAGGCGGCCGCCTATCTGAACGCGCAGATCGACAACACCACCGTCGGCATCGGCGGCAGCATGACGGCCCAGGAGCTGGGGCTGTACGAGACGCTCAGCGCCCATAACCAGGTGTTCTGGCACTGGAAGGAGCCGGGCTGGGACACCCTGCACAAGGAGATCACCGCCAAGGTCTTCATCACCAGCGCCAACGCCATGACCGAGGGCGGCGAGATCCTGAACATCGACGGCCGGGGCAACCGCCTGGCCGGGCAGATCTTCGGGCAGAAGAAGGTCTATATCGTCGCCGGCACCAACAAGCTCTGTCCGGACTTTGAATCGGCGCTGTTTCGCGCCCGCAACACCGCCGCCGTCACCAACTGCAAGCGCTTTCCCAACAAGCCGCCCTGCCAGATCGATGACAAATGCCACGACTGCCGCTCGCCGGAGCGGATCTGCCGGGCGCTGGTGGTGCAGTGGATGCCCATGATGGACATGGAGAGCGAGATCATTCTGATCGACGAAGACTTGGGATATTAAGGAGGAAAACGATGGTACGCAGAAGTTCGGAGCGGAAGATCGAGACCAAGAAGATGTTCGGCGGCGAGGGCGAAGTCGTCCTCCAGCACATCCTCAACGGGGCCGAGGAGATGTACGGCAAGGGCCGCGTCTTCGCCCATACGGTGCTGGAACCGGGCTGCGAGATCGGCTGGCACATTCACCACGGGGACGGCGAGACCTATTACATCCTCAAGGGCACGGGCCTGTATAACAACAACGGCGAGGAAGTCACGGTCGGCCCCGGGGACATCACCTCTGTGGACGACGGCGAGGGCCACAGCCTCAAGAATATCGGCGAAGACAAGCTGGAGACCATCGCCCTGATCCTGTATAAATAAGCGGAAAAGCAAAAAACACCCGACGCGGTCTTGTAAACCGGGTCGGGTGTTTTTTGGTGTCTTAATCCAGCACGTAGGGCAGGAGAGCGATCTGGCGGGAACGCTTGATCGCCTCGGTCAGCTCGCGCTGATGCATGGCGCAGGTACCGGTGGTACGGCGGGGCAGGATCTTGCCGCGCTCGGACAGGAAGCGGCGAAGCTTCGCGGTATCTTTGTAATCAATGTACGTGGCCTTGTCCACGCAGAACTGGCAAACTTTTCTGCGTTTGCGGTTCTTGGGGTTGTTCTTATCGAAAGCCAAAGCGGTATCCTCCTATCAATAATTTTTAGAACGGCAGTTCGCCGTCGCCATCGTCCAGTTCCGAAAACGCGGAGGGCGCGGGAGCGCTGCTGCGCGGGCTGCTTTCGTAGCCGTAACCGCCGTTGCCGCGATTGTTGTCGTAGCTGTTGCGGTTATTGTCGTAACTGCCGTAGCTGCTGTTGGACTCACTGTCACGACGGCTCTCGCCGAAGTAGACGTTGTCAGCGACGACTTCCCAGTTGGTGCGGTTGTTCCCGTCGCGATCCTGCCACTTGCGGGACTGCAGGCGGCCGGAGACCACGATCATGCTCCCCTTGTGGAAGTACTTGGAAACAAACTCACCGGTCTGACGCCAGGCGACACAGTCGATAAAATCGGTCTGCCGCTCGCCGCCGTCGCGCCCGCCGAAATCACGGTCGACCGCAACGGAGAAGGACGTCACGCTGACGCCGGACTGCGTGCTGCGCAGTTCGGGGTCCCGGGTCAGACGACCCATGATGGTGATGTGATTGAGCATCGGGGATCTCCTTTACTCTGCACGCAGGGTGATCAGGCGACGCAGGATGCCATCGGTGATACCGAGAATACGGTCCAGCTCAGCCGGGAACTCCGGGCCGCTGGTGAACTTCATCAGCACATAGTAACCTTCGGTCAGGTAGTCGATCTCATAAGCGAGCTTGCGCTTGCCCATTTCCTCCAGCTCCTCCAAAGTACCATTTGCCTCAACAAGCCCCTTGAACTTCTCAACAACCGCTGCGGTCTCCTCCTCGGAGAGCTTCGGGCTGATGATGTACATAACCTCGTACTTTTCGCTTGCTTTTGCCATGGTTGCACCTCCTTTTGGTCTTTTGGCCCTCCCTCTCAGGGGAGAGCAAGGATAGTCTGCCTCTTGGACAGGCCATATTATTATACCGGTTTTCCCCGGAATGTCAAGCATTTTTGCGAAGTTTTTCCCGGCTTTTCCGGGGCTTTGTTCACGCTTTTTCTCTTTTCCGGCCGGGAGGGACGTGGTATACTTGTCTCATCCCCATACAAGGAGACACTGCCATGAAAAAAACACTGTTATTCTTGCTGCTCCTGTCCCTGCTGCTGAGCGCCGCGGCCTGCCAAAGCGCCGCGCCCGCGGCCCCCGCGGCGACGGAGACGCCGGCGGAGGCGGCGCCCGCGCCGGAACCGGAGGCCACGGCGGAAGCGGAGCGCGAGGCGGAGGGCGTTCGCTTCACGACCACCGACCGGGAGGGCGCGGCCTGGGATGAGAGCGTCTTTGCCGAGCACAGCCTGACCATGATCAATTTCTGGGAGCCCTGGTGCCCGCCCTGCGTGGGGGAGATGCCGGAGCTGGAGAAGCTGTATGAAAACTACGCCGAGCAGGGCTTCACGATCCTGGGCGTCTACAGCACCGCGGACAGGGAGGACGAGGTGGACGCGGTGCTGGCCCAATGCGGCACCAGCTATCCCATCCTGCACTACTGCCCGGACTTTGATCTCTTCCAGTCCGGCTATGTGCCCACGACGGTCTTTGTGGACAGCCGGGGTCAGCTGGTCGGCGAGATGCAGATCGGCGCTCTGAGCTATGAGGGCTGGGCCGCCCTGGTGGAGGCGTTGCTGTAAGAGGCAATTCGCTCCGTGCCGTAGGGGAGGGCCTTGTGGCCTTCAGTTGCCCCGGACGCGCACAAACATTTCGGCGGTGTCATTCCGAACCAGTGACTGTGTCACTGGTGTGGGAATCCGTTCTCCCCCTGGCAGCATAAAAGAGAAACGGATTGCCACGTCGGGCTCCGCCCTCCTCGCAATGACAGGACAGGGGCTAATGCGGCCACCGTAGGGGCCGACGGCCCGGCGGCAGATCTTGTATAAAAACCAAAAAGAAAGGCGCGCCCGATTCGGACGCGCCTTTGGCATGCATGGGGATTATTTCTTGTAGCCGGTGGTAAAGTCGATGACGTTGCGCAGCTCCTCGCCCTTGAGATAGGCCGCAAAGTTGGCAAGGCTGATGGACACGATGTTCTCCAGCGTCACCGGCAGATGGAAGCCGCCGGAGATGTGGGGCGTGATGATCATGTTGCGCTGCTTCCAGAGTGGGTGATCCGCGGGCAGAGGCTCGACCTCCGTCACGTCCGCGGCGGCGCCGGCGATGACGCCCTGCTCCAGCGCGCGGCAGAGGGCCTCGCCGTCCAGGGCGGTGCCGCGGCCGCAGTTGATGAAGTAGGCGCTGGGCTTCATCTTGGCATAGCGCTCGTCGTTAAAGAGATGATAGGTGCTGGCGGTGCCGGGCAGAAAGCTGCACACCACGTCGGCCCGGGGCAGAACGCTGTCCAGCTCGTCGGTGAGGCAGAGCTCGTCCACGCCCTCGGGGCAGGCGGAGAGGCGGCGCTTCACGCCGATCACATAGGCGCCCACCGCATGGGCCAGGCGGGCGTACTGCAGGCCGATATCGCCCAGACCGACGACCACCACCGTGGCGCCGCGCAGGGAGCTGACCATGCCGTTATCGCCCCAGACGGCCTTGGCCTGGTCGTCCCGGTACAGGTGGAGCTTCTTGATCAGACTCCAGGTCAGGGCGAAGGCATGCTCGGAGACGGCCTGCCCGTAAGCCCCGGTGCAGCTGCAGAGCGCCGTGCCCTCTTTCAGCACGCCGCTCTTCACATAGCCGTCCGCGCCGGAGGCGGCCAGCTGCAAAAACTCCAGATTCTCGGAGGCGTGGATCATGCCGGGAGCGGGATTGCCGAAGATGATGTTGGCGTCCTGAATCTGCGCCTCGGTTACTTCACTGTCCTTCACATAGCTGTAGCGGTAGTCGGGGGCCAGAGCCTCCAGTTGCGCTTTCTGCTCCTCACTCAGAGGGATAAGAACCAATACCTTTTTCATGGCACAGCCTCATTTCTTGTTATTGATAGATAAAAGGACTTCGCTGCTTTCAGTATAATACAGAAGCAGACCCTTTTCAAGCACAGAAACAGAGCAAAACCCGGCACCTCTTCCGATGCCGGGTGTGAAGTCAATATTGCAGCAGCGGGGCCGAGCCGTCGTCCTGCTGCTTGGTGATGGAGCGGATCTCCGCCTCGTAGCTGTAGTGCTCGTCCACCTGGACGGTGAAGCGGTCGCCCACCCGCTTGCCCAGGACCTGCTTGCCGAATGGGGATTCCTTGCTGATGAGGCCCTTGCGCGGGTCGCAGCGCACGGTGGTCACCACCTGGATGATCTCGGTCTCGTCGTCCTCGGGCATGTAGATCTCCACCTTGTCGAAGAGACCCACCTGATCGTCCCCAGCCATGTCGGTGATGATGTGGGCGGTCTTGATCATGCCCTCCAGATAGCGGATGCGGCTGCGGTTCTTGTTCTGGGCCTGCTTGGCCGCTTTGTATTCAAAGTTCTCGCTCAGATCGCCGAAGGCGCGGGTGCGCTTGACCTCCTCGATCAGCCCGGGCATCAGCTCCAGCCGCCGGTAGTCCAGCTCCTCCTGCATCTTGCGGATATCCTCGCGTGTCAGTTCGTCGTGCATTCTGAATGTGCGCTCCTGTTCATATATTCTCCACGGTGACGGTGCTCAGACCGTTGCGGTCAAACTCCTGCAGGTAGTCCTCCATCCGCTCGCTGAGCTCGGTGAAATCCTCCGGGTCCGTCTCCTCCAGGCCCAGATCCCGCCGGGCCAGCTCCTCGGCCAGGATGTTGAAGAACACCGCGTCCTCATAGTCGGCGATGGCCTCGTGGATGCCGCCGTCGGCAAAGGCCTGGGAGGGATAGATGTGGCCGCGCCAGAACTGCACCAGGGATTTCATCCCCTGAGACGGAGCCAGGGCAAACAGCTTCTCCTCCACCTTGTCGTAGTCCTCGAAGCGGTCGTCGCCGCGGGTGGAATTGAGGATCCAGTTGCCGATATAGACCATGTCCAGCAGACGCCGGTACTCTTTTTCTGTCAGCTCGATGTTCATGCGCTCGCCTCCCTTGAGTCTCAGGCTCGAATATCGAATATTATATACGTTTTTTCAAAAAGAACAAGAGGAATTTATGAACAAAGACCGGGAGAGGCGGAAAAAGAGCTTGTCAGAGACGGCCTTTTAGTGTATATTAAATTGTCTGCGTGAAGGAGAAAGCTATGGATAATCGACCGATCGGTATTTTTGATTCCGGCCTGGGCGGCCTGACGGGCCTGATGGCTCTGCGGGAGCTGATGCCGGAGGAAAACCTCATCTATTTTGGGGATACGGGCCGCCTGCCCTATGGCGGACGTCCGGCTTCCCAGCTGCGGAAGATGGCGCGGCAGAACCTGGACTTCATGGCGGGCTTTGACGTGAAGGCCGTGTTCGTGGCCTGCGGCACCTTTTCCAGCACCGCGGCCGAGATCCTGGCGCAGAACCCGATCCCGACCTTCGGCGTGCTGCGCGCCGGGGTGGAGGGCATGGCCCGTGTCCCGGGGGACGGTCCCCTGGCCGTCATCGCCACCCAGGCCAGCATCGACAGCGGCGCCTTTGCCCGCGCCCTGATGGAGCGCTGCCCGGGGCGGGAGATCCTGCCCGTGCCCTGCCCGGCCTTTGTGCCGCTCATCGAGGGCGGGCACACCCGGCCCGGCGATCCGGAGCTGGAGCAGGCGCTGGAGCGCTACCTCCGCCCGGTGAAGGAAGCCGGGGCGCAGGCCCTCCTCTACGGCTGCACCCATTACGGCATCATCGACGAGGCCGTGCGCGCTTACCTGGGCCCGACGGTGCGGACCGTCAGCGCCAGCGCCTGCGCAGCCCGGGAGTTGGCCGATTTTCTCACCCGCGAAGACCTCCGCGGCGGGAGCGGGGAGGAGCGCTATTTTACCAACGGAGACCCGATCGCCTTTGCCGAAGCCGCCGAGCGCCTGCTGGGCCATGCGCTGCCGTCGGCGGTGGAAAAAACGGCGGTCCTGGAGTGTTAAATGGACGAAAAGAAACTGAAAAATGTATGGATCTCCTTTCACAGCGTCCACAGCTATGACGAGGAGGAGCCGGACAGCCTGGAGTTTTCCACCGAAGGGGAATACCTCTTTCTGGACGATGTGGGCTGCCTGAGCTATCAGGAGAGCGAGGTGACCGGGATGGAGGGCACCCGCACCAGCATGACCATTGCGCCTAACCGGGTGGAGGTGTTCCGCAACGGCACCGTAACCAGCCGGATGGTCTTTGAGGAGGGACGGAAGAACTCCTTCCTCTATTCCACGCCCTTCGGGGACGCCACCATGGGGGTGGACACCCGGAAGATCCGCCGCCATGTGGACGAGAACGGCGGCCGGGTGGAGATCGACTACGTGGTCGATATGGAGCACGCCGTCGTGGCGCGCAATAAATTTGAAATTACGATCAGACAGACGGGGGAAGCATGACATGGCGAATCGGATCCAGGAAGCGAAAGACAGCGTAAACGAGATTTTGCAGAAGGCCTATCAGCGCGCGGCGGAGAAGGGCCAGCTGCCCGCCGGGGCAAGGCTCAGCGGCACGGTGGAGATCCCCAAGGACACCGCCAACGGCGACTTTGCCGCCAACCACGCCATGACCGGCGCCCGCGCTCTGCGCATGGCCCCGCGCAAGATCGCCGAGACCCTGATCGAGAACGCGGAGCTGGAGGGGACCTGGTTTGCCTCTCTGGAGGCCGCCGGCCCCGGCTTTCTGAACTTCCGTCTGGCCGACAGCTGGTACGCCGATGTGCTCACTTCCATCACCGGCGAGGGCGAGAACTACGGCCGTCTGGACGAGGGCAAGGGGAAAAAGGTCATGGTGGAGTTTGTCTCCGCCAATCCCACCGGCCCCATGCACATGGGCAATGCCCGCGGCGGCGTCCTGGGCGACGCCCTGGCCAGTGTCCTGGACCGGGACGGCTATGAGGTCTGGCGGGAATTCTATGTGAACGACGCCGGCAACCAGATCGAGAAGTTCGCCTCCTCCATCGACGCCCGCTATCAGCAGCTGATCCTGGGCGAGGACGCGGTGGAGTTTCCCGAGGACGGCTACCATGGCGAGGATATCAAGGACCTGGCCGCCGCCTTCCGGGCGGAAAAGGGGGACGATTGGCTGAATACACCCGTGGCCGAGCGCCACGCCGCCATGGCCGCCTTCGGCCTGGAGCGGAACATCCCCAAGATGCAGAGCGATCTGAGCCGCTACGGCATCCACTACGACCAGTGGTTCTTCGAGTCCGAGCTGCACAACACCGGCTATGTGGCCGACTCCGTGCAGAAGCTGGGCGAGCGGGGCTATACCTATGAGAAGGATGGGGCCCTGTGGCTGGCCACCTCCCGCATCCTCGCCGAGAACCTGCGCAGGCAGGGCAAGAGCGAGGAGGAGATCGAGAAGCTGGAGCTCAAGGACGACGTGCTGCGCCGCGCCAACGGCTTCTACACCTATTTCGCCGCCGACATCGCCTACCACCGCAACAAACTGGAGCGGCGCGGCTTTGACAAGGCCATCAACGTCTGGGGCGCCGACCACCACGGCCATGTGGCCCGCCTGAAGGGCGCGCTGGATGCGCTGGGCCTGGACGGGGAGCACCGGCTGGACATCGTGCTGATGCAGCTGGTCAAGCTCACCCGCAACGGCGAGGTGGTGCGCATGTCCAAGCGCACCGGCAAGGCCATCTCCCTGACCGACCTGCTGGACGAGATCCCGGTGGACGCCGCCCGCTACTTCTTCAACTCCCGGCCCGAGAGCCCGGTGGAGTTCGATCTGGAGCTGGCCGTGCGCCAGGACAGCGAGAACCCGGTCTATTACGTCCAGTATGCCCACGCCCGCATCTGCACCCTGCTGGCCGCCCTGGCCGAGGAGGGACAGGCGGTGCCGGAGACGGCGGACGTCTCCCTGCTGAAGGATCCCACCGAGCGGGAGCTCATCAAGCAGCTGGCCGCCCTGCCGGAGGAGATCCATCTGGCCGCCCAGAGCTATGATCCCAGCCGCATCAACAAGTATGTGACGGAGCTGGCCGCCCGCTTCCACCGCTTCTACACCGCCTGCCGCCTGAAGGGCGCGGAGGAGGACGTGCTGAAGGCCCGTCTGCTCCTGGCCGACTGCACCCGCCGGGTGATCGCCCTGTCCCTCGGCATCATCGGCGTATCCGCTCCGGAAAAGATGTAATACTATCAAGCTGTTGACAAAGTGTCAACAGCTTGAAGCACAAAAATGAGAACTTCCATAAAAGTTCCCATTTTTGTGTGGATCAAACTCGAGAGGGAATAACCAATCCCCTCTCGAGCTCTCCCCATGCGTATCCATGCTTGGCCACATGGGTTTGTCTACAATCTGATACTATTATCAGATTAAATTCTTTAATCTGCACAGCATAAGCTCGCGTAAGCCAAATCAAAGATTTGGACGCTCGCTTAAGATAAGCCGCAGTTCCTGCGGCATTTTCATCGCAAAGGCGCTGAAAATCCGTCTCATGCAGAACCTCTACGCGCCTTACGGCGCTATAAAAACCTTTAAGAATGAAAGGTTTTTATGAGGTTCTAGTATAAGAAATGAAAGAACCCCCAGTCATCGAATCCCTTTGTATGACGTTCGATGACCGGGGTTATTTTTTAGGAGATGCTAACGGAATTCTGCCAATACGGCGGGATCGTCAAAGCGATAGAGATAATAGGACAGATTCGGAGAATGAAAACTCTTTACCAGTTGAAACGCCTTTTCAAATTCTTCCCGGTAGGCGTCGGATGCCGCGGACTGAAGCCAGCGGTAGCCGGAAGCCTCGTCATAGGCCGAGTCGGATAAGACAAGCAGAGAATGCGCCGGGTCAACCTGGCGGTACTCGACAGCCGACACCGGCGAGCCAAAGGGCGCGAGCAGCGCTCCGTCAGCCATATCGGCTTGCGGGTAGATGGGAGAGGAGCGGATCGTATCGGCAGAACAGGCCGCAATACTGGGGGCCTCGTAGTCACCATAGAGAACCGTGATTTCCTGATCCTGCAGATAAGCAACGATCTCCCGGTAAAACTGCATCTGGGAGGAATAGCGATGATAATCGGGATAAAAGGTATAAACCGCGTTTATCATCCCGCAGGCCAGCAGCGCGCAGCAGAGGAAGCGCGCGGAAGCGGCAGGGCCGGAATCGACCAGATAGGCCAGGGAAAAGGGGAGTAGCAGATACCAGACGAAGAAGTAGATCGCCCGGACACGGAAAAGGAGAACCCCGACGCCAAAGACACACAGAAGGCTGATCCAACACAACAAAAGCGGCAGGGCCTGATCGCTCTCCGGTTTCGTTTTCAGCGCTTTTATCAGGGCCCACACGGAGACCAGGAGGAGCACAAGCGCGAGCAGCGTGAGAATCTGCCATTTCCAGCTCTGAGACAGATAGCGCAAACCGATCAGCTCCAAAAAAGAAGAGGCGGTTGCGCGAAAAGCGGCCAGCAGATCCGAGGCGGAGCGATTGAACTGGAGCGGTGCGATGTTGGGGATGCGCTGCGCGGGGATCAGTCGGCCCGCCCCGAGACCGAGAAGGTTGAACGCGAGAGCCGCCAGAGCGAAGCGCAGCCCGCGTTTTTCCGGCGTCTGCTTCCGCCTCAAGACAAGAAGGCCTGCCAAAAGGACGAGCGGGAGGTTCAATACCAGCGTCTCGCGCGGGCTTTGGAGGCCCAAGGCGATATCGCAGAGCATAGCGAGAATCGGAAGAAGAGCCGAAACCGGGAGGCCGCGCCGCAGCCGGAGCCAGATCCCCAGGTGGAACAAAAGCACCCAGGCATAGCAGGCATAATAGCTCGCCATGGTGTAAAAAAGCTGGAGGCCATAGACGCAGTTTGCCGCGCTGTCGCCAAGAATGGTCGCGCCGACAAGAGAGAGCGTGCCGGCGGCGATGGCGCGGGTGGAAAACAGAGGCCGGCAGCACCAGATAAACAGAAACAGAATGAGCCCCAGCATCAGGCTGGAGGCCAAGGCCATGGCCGATACGCTGTCGGGAATGAGCGAGTAGATAAGAGAGGCGAGCACCGGTGTTGCGATGATATAGTATTGGTTCCCAAAATACCAGTCCTTCGGGAAAAAGCTTCTCTCCTGGCTCATCAAACGGGCGACATACGCATCCGCATACATGTCGTAAGTATACCATGCGGCGCTGTGATAATTGATGAGAAGAATGCCGATGACATAGGCGGCCGCGGCGGCGAACAGAAGAAGGGAGAGCCTGTCCTTTTTTTTGAGAGCCATTGGATAACACCTCAATTCGCAATAAAAGTATGTTAACATAGAACGCGCTAAAAATCCACAGGGAATCTCCCCGGACACAGAAGACCCCTGATGCGGGAGGCGTTTCCCGCATCAGGGGTCGATCGGTTCTCGGATGTCACACAGGGGGCAGGGCGCGGCTGCCGGTTCTCAGGCGACCGGGGGCGTAAAGTCCGCCGGATCCAGCTCGTTAAACTGGGACAGCGTGACGCTCAGGCGTGTCTGAGCGACGTGGATCTCCATATCAAAGCCCTCCAGGTCGAGTTGCTCGGCGATCAGGGCATTCACCAATCCGGAGCCCAGGAAGCTGTTCAGGAAGGGGCCGAGATCCATTTCGGCCTTCACCAGGCGGCCGCTCTCCTGATCCAGCCACAGGGACAGGGGAACATCTTCCAGATTGTCCAGGTCGATCAGCGCCTCCACGTCCGCGGCGTCCAGGTGCAGGGATTCCGCCAGATCCGCGTAGAAGGACGCTCTCGCCTCCGGATCTGCGGCGATCGCCTTCATACTGAGGCTCGCATCGTAGCGATCGGCGGGAGAAGCCTTGACGTCCTCCGTTCCGACCTTGACGAAATCCTGGAAGCTCTCACCGAGAGATTTGCCGAAATCCAGGATGCCGGAAAGGGAGGGAGAGGGATCGCTCTCCGTTTCGACCTCACTGTCCTCCGCTTTTTCCAGCGTGGTGTGTTCCCAGGTCTCCCCCTCGTCCAGGGAATACCAGATGTCCGTGACCTCGCTTCCGCTCTCTGCATAGGCCAGCAGGTGCTGCTCCTCTCCCTCGACCAGCTGGAAGTGCAGATCGGCCATGAGGCGCGTCGGATCTTTCACAAGGTCGATATGGCCCGATGTCGCGGCATTCAGATCGAGGGACGCATCATAGTCGGGCACCTGCACCTGCACATCGAAGGCCAACTCCGGCTCGGCGCGGAAGCTGTCAAACTGTGACAGCTCCAAGGCTGCTTTGACGAGCGGGACGTCCGAGAGGCCGCAGGCGCTCAGGCACAGGAGCAGGGCGGCCATGCAAAGAAGCGCCAGAATCTTTCTTGTTTGTTTCATCGGTGTTCTCCTTTCTTGTCAATCTTTTTTCTTATTATAAAGGTTTCTGCCCGACTTTGTAAATCCCCCAAATTTTTTTGTAAAAGCTCTTGACAGAACTGTATGAATGTGTTACTGTATTAATCGCTTAAGACAATAACACAGAGGAGGTGCCACATGGAATGGAATTTCCGAAATGACCTGCCCATTTATTCCCAATTGGTGGAGCAGATCAAGCGGGGGATCGTCTCCGGCGCCTTTGCTCCGGGGGAGCGGCTCAGTTCCGTGCGGGAGATGGCCACGGAGGCCGGGGTCAACCCCAACACCATGCAGCGCGCGCTGCAGGAGCTGGAGCGCCAGGGCCTGGTCTATTCCCAGCGGACCGCCGGGCGCTTTGTGACCGAGGACACCCAGACGATCGAGGACAGCAAGCGCGCCCTCGCCCGGGAGCAGACGGAGGCCTTTCGCAAGGCCATGGAGACATTGGGATACGACAGGGCGGAGATCGTCGCCCTATTACAGGAGGAGGCGTAAGAGATGCCGATTTTGGAATGCAGAGAATTGAGCAAGCGCTTCGGCAAGACCGCGGCGCTGGACAATGTTAGCCTGAAGCTGGAGCCGGGGCGGGTCATCGGCCTGCTGGGCCCCAACGGAAGCGGAAAAACCACCCTCATCAAGCTTTGTAACGGCCTGCTGACCCCCTCGGAGGGAGAGATCCTGATTGACGGCGAGGCGCCGGGCCCCAAGACCAAGGCCATCGTCTCCTACCTCTCCGACAAGGAATACCTGCCGGATTGGATGAGCACCCGGCAGCTGATGGATTTCTTTGAGGACTTCTACCAGGATTTCGACCGACAGCGCGCCGAGGAGATGCTCCTCCGCCTGGGCCTGGACGAGAAGCAGAAGGTCAAGACCATGTCCAAGGGCACGCGGGAGAAGGTACAGCTCATCCTGGTGATGAGCCGCCGCGCCAAGCTCTACCTGCTGGATGAGCCCATCGGCGGCGTCGACCCGGCCACCCGGGATTACATCCTTGATACCATCATCCGCAACTATAACCCTGAGGCCGCCGTCCTCATCTCCACCCATCTGATCGCGGATGTGGAGCAGGTGTTGGACGAGGTGATCTTCATTCAAAACGGACAGATCCTGCTCCAGTCCGACGTGGACAGCATCCGCGAGGAGAAGGGCATGAGCGTGGATCAGTACTTCCGGGAGGTGTTCAAATGCTAAGCAAACTTCTGAAACAGGAATTCCGCGCCACCGGACGCATCATGCTGCCGGTGCTGGCGGCCCTGCTGCTGCTCAGCGTGCTGGGCAATTTCTCCATCCGTATGATGGATCAGAACGTCACGAACAACGCCGTTTTGCGCTTCCTTTTCGTTTTCCTGATCATCGTTTTCGTGCTGGGCATGTTTGCGGCCGTGCTGATGACCCTGCTGCTGATGATCACCCGCTTCTACCGCAATCTCCTCAAGGATGAGGGCTATCTGATGCACACGCTGCCGGTCAGCGTCCATGGGCTGGTCTGGTCGAAGCTGATCGTCTCCCTGGTCTGGTTCGTGGTGACCGGGCTTGTGGTGACGGCCATCCTCTTCCTGACCGGGCTGATCCAGTCCGGCACCAACCTGGGCGAGCTGATGATGGAGTTTCCCTCCTGGGCGGAGATCCGCGAGGCGATGGCCGAGGCCGGCTTCCGCGGCAGCGACATCACGGTCTTCCTGCTGGAGCTGCTGGCGCTGGTGGGCTTCTTTGCCACCTGCCTGCACTTCTATGCCGCCATGGCCATGGGCCATATGTTCAACAAGGACAAGATCCTGCTGAGCATCGTGTTCTTCGTGGTGATCAGCTTTGCCCTGAGCATGATGACCAGCCTGCTGGCCTTCCGGATCGACAGTCTGGAGCTGTATGTTGCGGAGTTTGATTCGGCCCAGGTCCTCGGCTTTATGAACCGGCTGCTCCGCTTCTCCCTGATCGTGGAGCTGATCCAGGGCGCGCTGCTCTACTTCGCCACGACCCTGAGCCTGCGCCGTGGCCTGAACCTGGCGTAAACGTACAAAAAAAGATTCCGCTTTCCGACGGAAAGCGGAATCTTTTTTACTCATTCGGCACCGCGCTTGCGAAATAGATAATATCGCTGATATCCTTCTCCCAGCCGAACTGCACGGGGTTGATGAGCTGGCCGTTGAAGACCGTGGTGGCGGTCTGACCGCCGTCCAGGGTGTAGGCCTTGAGGCAGCCCCGGCGCACCATGGCGTCCGCCGCCTGGCGGAGCGTGGCCAGATAGTAATAGTCCGGCTGCTGGCAGTTGATGTTCATGGTCAGGTAGTGCCGCTCGCCCAGGAGACCCAGGGCGCTGCGGGCATAGGTGTCGTCGATCTCGCCCCAGGCATAGCTGGTGGGCGTCACGTCCACGCCGTTATCGATCAGAACCGGGCCGAAGACCAGGGAGAAGAGCACGTCGTTTTCTTCGATAAACTGCTTTGCCTCTTCCTCCGTCTGGAACTGGCCGCGATAGCTGAAGAGCAGATCCCCGTCGGGGGTGATGTAGCAGACGTCGCAGCTGTCCGGCTCGAAGCGGCAGATCTCCCGCTGGTAGACGGAGATGCCGCAGGCGCGCCCGTGGTGGTAGAAGTCGCCGCCCACGGCCAGCACCGCGTTGGTGTCCTGGGCGAAACGGCTGCAGCTCTCAAAATTCAGGTCAAAGGGCGTGTCCCCGGCGATCTTCCGCCGCAGCTGGGAGCCGTCGGCGACGAAAACCTCCGAGAAGGTGCCCACCGCCCGGGCCTCCGGCTCCTGCCAGACGAGCACCAGGAGCGTCTCGTCCAGATACCAGCGGATGGGCGTGTTGGGGATGCGGGCGATCTCGGCGTTCCAGCAGAGCTCCTGCCCGTTAATGAGCGCCTGGGCCTCCGGCCGCTGCAGCAGCGCCTCGATCACCGCCGGGTCGTCGGTCTCGCCGAAGCCCTCGGGATTCGGAACCGGGCCGGCCAGCGCGTCCTCGGCGATCCGATAGCGCACCGGCAGATAGGGCAGAGCTTCGCTTACCAGGGTGAAAAGGGATTCCGCCATCGCATCCGGGTTTCCCATCTCCAGAAGGTACAGCATCTGTGTGAGATTCTCCTCGCTCGGGACCCAGGCCCCGTCCTCGTAACGGAGCGCGAGCTCCAGGTTGAGCTCCTCGGGATAGCGGGAGGCATTCAGCGCCGCGTCCAGTTCCTCGAGGAAGGCCGGCTCCAGCAGCTCGGGGCGGATGGCCTGATCGTCGGTATAGACCTCACTGCCGCGGGCGGCGGCGTCCACCCAGCTCTGCAGCCGTGCGGTCATTGCCGCTGTCAGATCCGCCCGCAGGGCGGCCTCGTCCAGGCGCGTCAGGCGGAGCAGCTGCCGGGCTTCATCGCCCTCGATGTGGCAGTCCCCCTCCGGGCTGACGGCGCATACCGCCTGCAGGGCCTGAAGGAGGCGTTTGCCGCCCTCGGTCTCCGGCTGGGTGAGCGGCTCGGGCACGGTAAGCGCGGTGATGGCCTCGGCCGGGTCGGGCCGCTGCAGCCCAAGCTGTACCATGACGGGTACGGCGTCCTCACCGCCCAGCCCCATGCGCAGGGCGACAAGAGCACAGACGACCGCCAGCAGAAGCAGCAGGATGGCAAGCCATAAAAAGCTTTTTCGTTTCATATGTTTCTCCGGAAAAAACAGGGGCGGTCGATCGACCGCCCCATTTTTTAGTCTTAGAAATCGGCGTTGCCGGTGGTGCGGGGGTGCAGCTCCACATCGCGGATGTTGCTCACGCCCGTCAGATACATGACCATGCGCTCGAAGCCCAGGCCGTAGCCGGCGTGGCGGCAGCTGCCGTAGCGGCGCAGATCCAGATACCACCAGTAGTCCTCTTTCTTGAGCCCCAGCTCGTCCATGCGGGCCTCCAGCATATCCAGGCGCTCCTCGCGCTGGCTGCCGCCGATGATCTCGCCGATGCCGGGGACCAGGCAGTCCGCCGCCGCGACGGTCTTGCCGTCGTCGTTGAGGCGCATATAGAAGGCCTTGATCTCCTTCGGGTAGTCGGTGACGAAGATGGGCTTTTTAAACACTTCCTCGGTCAGGTAGCGCTCGTGCTCGGTCTGCAGGTCGATGCCCCACTGAACGGGGTAATCGAACTTCTTGCCGCTCTTTTGCAGGATCTCCACCGCCTCGGTATAGCTGACGCGGCCGAACTCGTTGGAGACCACGTTGTGCAGCCGGTCCAGCAGGCCTTTATCCACAAAGGAGTTGAAGAACTGCATCTCCTGGGGGCAGCGCTCCAGGACGCGGTTGATGATATACTTGACCATCGCCTCGGCGGTGTCCATATAGTCGTACAGGTCGGCAAAGGCCATCTCCGGCTCGATCATCCAGAACTCGGCGGCGTGGCGCTGGGTGTAGGAGACCTCGGCGCGGAAGGTGGGGCCGAAGGTATACACATCGCCGAAGGCCATGGCAAAGTTCTCGGCGTTGAGCTGACCGGAGACGGTCAGGTTGGTGGGCTTGCCGAAGAAGTCCTGGCTGAAATCGACGCTGCCGTCCTCCTTGCGGGGCGGGTTGTTGGGGTCCAGGGTGGTCACGCGGAACATCTGCCCGGCGCCCTCGGCGTCGGAGCCGGTGATGATGGGCGTGTGGACATAGACAAAGCCGCGATCCTGGAAGAACTCATGCACCGCCGCGGCCGCGACGCTGCGCACGCGGAAGGTGGCGGAGAAGAGATTGGTGCGGGGGCGCAGATGCTGGATCGTGCGCAGAAATTCCACGCTGTGGCGCTTCTTCTGCAGGGGATAATCCGGCGTGGAGACGCCCTCCACGGTGATGGCGTCGGCTTTCAGCTCGAAGGGCTGCTTGGCGTCCGGGGTCAGAACCAGGGTCCCGTGGACGATCAATGCCGCGCCAACGTTCTGATGTGCGATCTCGTCGTAATTGTTGAGGCTGCCCCTCTCAAACACAACCTGCAGAGACTTGAAGCAGCTGCCGTCGTTCAGCTCGATAAAGCCGAAGTTTTTCATGTCGCGCACGGTACGCACCCAGCCGCAAACGGTGAGCTCCTGCCCGCCGAAGCTGTCCGCGTCCGCGTAGATACCAGCGATTTTCTGGCGTTTCATTGGCACTCGTCCTTTCTCGGTGCCCCGAAGGACACGCATATTTCCCGGTTGCCCGGATTTTCCCATTATATACAACAGAGGCTGTTTTTGCAAGAGCAAAAACAGCCTCAAGCTATCGACAAAGTGTCGACAGCTTGAGGCACAAAAATGGGAACTTCCGAAAAAGTTCCCATTTTTGTGTGAATCAAACTCGAGAGGGAATAACCAATCCCCTCTCGAGCTCTCCCCATGCGAGTCCAAGCTTGGCCACATGGGTTTGTCTACAGGCAGAGCAGTTTGGAGAGTTTATCGTTCCTCTCGGAAATAGGCCAGGCCGAGGGAGGCGGGGGGCTGGTTCTCGCGCTTGTTGCGCATGGAGGAGAGCACCAGCACGATGATCGTGACCACATAGGGGGCCATCTTGTAGAGCTCCTTGACGGCCAGGTTCATACCGGAGGGGATGTACATATGCAAAATGTACAGTCCGCCGAAGAGGAAGGAGGCCAGCACGCCCACGTTGGGACGCCAGACCGTGAAGATGACCAGCGCGATGGCGAGCCAGCCGCGGTCGCCAAAGGCGTCGTTGGTCCAGACGCCGGAGGCGTAATCCATCACGTAATACAGGCCGCCCAGGCCCGCGATCATGGAGCCGGTGCATGTGGCGATGTATTTATACTTGGAGACATTGATGCCGGCGGCGTCGGCGGTGTTGGGGTTTTCACCCACGGCGCGCAGATGCAGACCCACGCGGGTGTGCTTGAGGATGTAGGCGGCCGTCAGCGCAATGATCACGGCGATATAGGCCAGGAAACCGTAGGACAGCAGGAGCTTGCCGAAGACCCCGGCCTTCTCGGCGATGGGCAGAGAAGTGCGGAAAGCGTTGCTGGTGGCGGAGAGGATGACGGAGGGCAGGTCGCTGCCGGAGAGCTTGATGAGGGAGCCGCCGAAGAAGTTGCCGAAGCCCACGCCGAAGGTGGTCAGGGCCAGACCGGTGACGTTCTGGTTGGCGCGCAGGGTGACCGTCAGGAAACAGTAGAGCAGACCCATCAACAGCGAGCCCAGCAGGCAGCAGCCCAGCGGGATCAGGATGGCGGGCAGGGGGGCGAAGTTGGGCGACTGCTCATAGAAGAAGGCACCGATGACGCCGGAGATCGCGCCCACGTACATGATGCCGGGAATGCCCAGGTTCAGGTTGCCGGATTTCTCGGTCAGGGTTTCGCCGGTGCTGCCCAGCAGCAGGGGAATGCCCTGGACGACAGCCCGGGGGATGAAAGAGATAAAATCAAACATCGTCTCAGCCCTCCTTACCGCCGGATTTGCGGAAGTGGATCTCGTAGTTGATGAAGAACTCGCTCCCGATGATGAAGAACAGAATGAGGCCGGTCAGAATATCGCCGAAGGAGCGGTTCAGACCGAACTTGGTGGCGATCTCACCCGAGCCGCGGCCCAGGAAGACGATCAGGAAGCTGGTGAGGATCATCCAGATGGGGTTGAACTTGGCAAGCCAGGAGACCATGACCGCGGTGAAGCCGCGCCCGTCCACGATGGTGGTGGTCAGGGTGTGGTTGGTGCTGCCCACGAGCAGCAGGCCGGCCAGACCGCAGACGGCGCCGGAGAGGAGCATGGTGCGGATGATGACCCGGTCCACCTTGATGCCGACGTAGCGGGCGGTGCGCTCGCTCTCGCCGACGACGGTGATCTCATAGCCGTGCTTGGAGTAGTTGAGGTAGACATACATCGCCAGGCACACCGCCGCGACGATCAGGATGTTCAGCAGATACTTGTAGCTGCCGATCTGCGGGAACCAGCCCAGCTCCGTGGTGGGGTTGATGACGCCGATGGTGCCCGAGCCCTTGGGGGACTCCCAGACCACGCAGTAGTAGGCCACCAGCTGGGTGGCGACGTAGTTCATCATCAGGGTGAAGAGGGTCTCGTTGGTGTTCCACTTGGCCTTGAAGAAGGCGGGGATCGCGGCCCAGATGGCGCCGGAGAGCACACTGGCCACGCACATGCAGGCGATGATGCCCCAGTTGGGCAGCTTTCCGGGCAGCAGGATCATGCAGGCCGCGGCGGCCAGACCGCCGATCAGGGCCTGACCCTCGGCGCCCAGGTTCCAGCAGCGCATGCGGAAGGCGGGGGTGACCGCCAGAGAGATGCACAGGAGCATGGAGATGTTCTGCAGCAGCACCCAGATCTTGCGGGGGGAGCCGAAGGAGCCGTTGATGATGGCGGCATAGACCTGGATGGGGTTCTGCCTGGTGACCAGGGAGGTGATCAGCCCGCAGGTGACCAGCGCCAGAACCAGCGCCGCACCGCGGATGGCCCAGGCCTTGTACCAGGGCAGCAGTCCGCGCTTGGAGACGTGGATAAGAGGGCTGCGTGTCTTGTTATTCATGGGCGTTTCCTCCCAGCTTCGTCATCATCATGCCCACGTCCCGCTTGTTGGCGCCGCGGCCGGGCACAATGCCGGAGACCTTGCCGCCGCAGAGGACCAGAATGCGGTCGGCCAGCTCCAGCAGCACGTCCAGATCCTCGCCCACGTAGACGACGGCGACGCCGGACTTTTTCTGCTTGTTGATCAGATCGTAAATGGTGTAGGACGAGTTGATGTCCAGACCGCGCACCGCGTAGGCGGTTAGCAGTACCGTGGGCGCCGAGGCGATCTCACGCCCGACCAGAACCTTCTGGACGTTGCCGCCGGAGAGGCGGCGCACCGGGGTGCTGATGCCGGGGGTCACGACCTCCAGCTCCTGCACCACGTCCAGCGCGAGCTGGCGCGGGGTCTTGCGGTCGGTGAACACGGAGTGGCCGCGGCGGAAGGAGCGGAGCATCATGTTGTCGCTCAGGTCCATGTTCGCCACCAGGCCCATGCCCAGGCGGTCCTCCGGCACGAAGGAGAGGGAGACGCCCATCTGCTGGATGGTCAGGGGGTCCTTGCCCAGCAGCTGCTCGGCGCGGCCGTCGTCCTCAATATACTCGATGCTGCCCTTTTCCACGGGCTGCAATCCGGCAATGGCCTCCAGCAGTTCCTTCTGACCGCAGCCGGAGATGCCGGCGATGCCCAGGATCTCCCCGGAGTTGGCGGTGAAGGACACGTCGTCCAGCTTTACGATGCCGTCGATGCTGCGCACGGTCAGATTCTTGACCACGATCCGGGGCTTGGGGTCGACGGGGTCGGGGCGGTCGATGTTCAGGGTGACCGCGTGGCCGACCATCATGTTGGTCATCTCCTGGGCGTTGGTCTTGGCGGTGGGCATATCGCCGATGAACTGCCCGTGGCGCAGGATGGCGACCCGATCACTGAGAGCCTCCACCTCGTGCATCTTGTGGGTGATGATGACGATGGCCTTGTTGTCGTTGCGCATGTTGCGCAGGACGTTGAAGAGCTTGTCGGTCTCCTGGGGGGTCAGAACGGCGGTGGGCTCGTCCAGGATCAGGATGTCCGCGCCGCGGTAGAGGACCTTCACGATCTCCACGGTCTGCTTCTGGGACACGGACATGTCATAGATCTTCTGGTTGGGATCGACCTCAAAGCCGTAGGCCTCGCAGATCGTGCGGATCTTCTCCGAGGCGGCCTTCAGATCCAGCTTGCCGGGCAGGCCCAGCACAATGTTCTCCGCCGCGGTCAGCACATCGACCAGCTTGAAATGCTGGTGGATCATGCCGATGCCCAGGTCGAAGGCGTCCTTGGGGGAGCGGATCACCACGTCCTTGCCGTCGATGCTGATCGCGCCCTCGTCGGGGAAGTAGATGCCGGAGAGCATGTTCATGAGGGTCGTTTTGCCGGAGCCGTTTTCGCCCAGCAGCGCCAGGATCTCGCCCCGGTAGATATCCAGCCAGACCTTGTCGTTGGCCACGGTGGGGCCGAAGGTCTTGGTGATGTTGCGCATCTTGACAGCGGGGATTTTGTTGTCCAAAGCCGTCACACTCCTTTTTCAAAGAAAAGATGAAGGGACGCCGCGCCCGCGGCAGGTCCCGAATCTGGCAGAAAAAACCAAGAATGCTGTAAAGGGCAGCGCGGCGGCTGATAGTCACTGCGCTGCCCTTTGCAGCATGGAGGGAAGTCCCGGAAGGACCGGGACTTCCCAGAAGCTTAAAAAACTCAGGCGTCGATGTTGGTGATGCCGTCGATGAAGAGATCGAAGTAAGGAGCGCTGCGATACTCGGACTCGTGGAAGTAGCCGTCGGAGATGGCGTTGGTCTCGGGGACAAAGTCGCCCATATCGTCAACGTCGGCCAGATACTCGTCCAGGGTCTCACCGTTCACGGTGAAGGTGGCGGTGTCGAAGACCTTCAGGGAGCCGTCAGCCAGAGCGGCCTTGACTTCCTCAAGCTTCTCGACGGTGCCGGCGGCAGCGGCCTGCTCGTTGACCTCGGTCATCAGGACGGAGTCGGTGGCCAGGGTGCCAGTCCAGTCGGCGGGGATGGCCTCACCGTTCATGACGCACTCCATGGCAAACTGCATGTAGGGAGCCCAGTTGATGCGGGAAGCGACGATGAAGGTGTTGGGGCAGGCGTCAGCGGCGGAGCCGTTGTAGAACACGAAGGGGATGTTGTTGGACTCGCACTCGGTGGGAGCGCCCATGGAGTCGGCATGCTCGGAGAGCAGGACGCAGCCGTTGGAGATGAGCTTGATGGCGCCTTCCTTCTCCAGGGTCGGGTCATACCAGGAGTTGGTGAAGGTCACTTCCATGGTGGCGGCGGGGCAGGCGTAGCGGACGCCCAGGAAGAAGGAGGTGAAGCCGGAGACGACCTCGGCATAGGGGAAAGCACCCACGTAGCCGACCTTGGCCTGCTCTTCGGTGATGGCGCCGCTCTCGATCATCTCGTTGAGCTTCAGACCGGCGGCAACACCGCCGAGGAAACGACCCTCATAGATGGAGGCGAAAGCGTTGTGGTAGTTGTCAAGACCCACGGTGTGAGCCTGGGTGCCGGTGGCGTGGCAGAACTGAACCTCGGGGAACTCCTTGGCAGCCTGGATCAGGAAAGGCTCGTGGCCAAAGGAATCGGCGAAGATGAAGTTGCAGCCTTCGTCAACCAGTTCGGCGGCGGCGTCATAGCACTCCTGGCCTTCGGGGATACCGGTCTTGAGCAGATACTCAACACCCAGGGCCTCGCAGGCTTCCTTGGCAGCGTTGATGAAGTTCAGGTCATAGGTGGAGTTCTCGTCGTGCAGGAAAATGAAACCGGCCTTGACGGGAGTCTCGGCGGAAGCGGTGGGACCGACAGCACACAGCGCCACGACCATGACGACAGCGAGCATCATTGCGATGATCTTCTTCATTGTGTTTCTCCTTATAATAAATTTTGTATATCAGTGCTGGGGAGGAGCCCGAAGGCCCTCCTCAACACACCTAAACCGCTATTGCGGTAAAGGGAAAGGTGAGGCGCGCCGAAGCGCACAAAACAAAAAGGGAGAGCGGATCGAAAATCCCTCTCCAACGAAAAAACAGGTGACGTCCCACGGAGGAGACGTGCCCTGGAGTTTTTTCCGATAGTCCGGTCATTTACGGTGTCCGGGTAGAGACTTCAAATCCATATCATTTGCTTATATCGAAACGATGTTCAATTGCGGCAGCCGCACTGCCCATTGATGACAATATAGTAACAGCGCAGGAGCCAAAAGTCAAGCGGAAAATTCGTGGATTTCGACATTTTTTGCTTCAAAAAATTGTATAATTTGCATAAGAAAAGCAGGATTTCCCACGGAATGGGAAATCCTGTCAAACTCAGCAGAATTCGATCGTGCCGTCGTCGTCCATGGAGGCGATGCGGGCCAGGGATTCCACGCGCAGACCCTCGGCGCGCAGCTTGTCGCCGCCGCCCTGGAAGGCCTTCTCGATCGCGATGCCGGCGCCGACCACGCTGCCGCCGGCCTGCTCCACCAGCGCCTTGAGCCCCACCAGCGCCGCGCCGGTGGCCAGAAAGTCGTCAATGAGCAGGACGCGGTCGCCCGCGTGCAGATACTGCCGGGAGACCACGACGGTGTTGGTGTTGCCGTGGGTAAAGGAGGGAACCTCCACCGAATAGACCTCATGGGAGATGTTTTTGGACTTGCTCTTCTTGGCGAAGACGAGGGGGCAGCCGAAGGCGTGGGCCGCCATGACGGCCATGGCGATGCCGGAGGCCTCGATCGTCAGCACCTTGTTGACCCCGGCGTCGGCGAAGAGACGCTTAAACTCCTGCGCCATCTCGTACATGAGCTGGGGATCGATCTGATGATTCAGAAAGTTGTCCACCTTCAGAATGCCGCCGGGCAGGATCTGCCCATCCTGGCGAATACGCTGCTCCAAAAGTTCCATGTCTCTCTCCTTATGTTGTGATAGTACCTAGCTGATTGCGATAGTCGCAAAGGAGCTTGGATTATTGCCCCAAAGGGAATTGAAATCCGTTTTTTGAGGCAGCTTTGCCGCCTCAAAAACACCCTGAGGCGAACTGCGTGAGCCCTCGCGCCGACCAAAGCGGGCTTTAGCCCGCTGC
>CAMNKQ010000003.1 GCA_946542465.1 uncultured Clostridia bacterium
TCTCCACCTACGCCACCTGGTGGATCCGGCAGGCCATCACCCGCGCCATCGCCGATCAGGCCCGCACCATCCGCATCCCCGTGCACATGGTCGAGACCATCAACAAGACCATCCGCGTCTCCCGTCAGCTGCTGCAGGAGCTGGGCCACGACCCCTCCGCCGAGGAGATCGCCGCCGAGATGGACATGCCCGTGGACAAGGTGCGCGACATTTTGAAAATCGCCCAGGAGCCGGTCTCCCTGGAGACCCCCATCGGCGAGGAGGAGGACTCCCATCTGGGCGACTTCATCCCCGACGAGGACGCCTCCGAGCCCTCCGAGGCCGCCAGCTTCTCCCTGCTGCGCGAGCAGCTGGAGGAGGTGCTGGATACCCTGGCCCCGCGTGAGAAAAAGGTGCTGGAGCTGCGCTTCGGCATCGTGGACGGCCGCACCCGCACCCTGGAGGAGGTCGGCAAGGAGTTCAACGTCACCCGTGAGCGTATCCGCCAGATCGAGGCCAAGGCCCTGCGCAAGCTGCGCCACCCCAGCCGCTCCAAGAAGCTGCGGGACTTCCTGAATTGATTCCATACGGTACACAAAAACGCACAGAGGAAAACACCTCTGTGCGTTTCAAGCTGTCGACAAAGCCAAAAGGCTTTGCCGACAGAGGGGATGCAGCCCAGCGCGCGCACTCGCGTCGAAAGACGCTCGCACACTTCTGGGCTGAGAAGAGTTTTTTCCGAGGCGCTTGTCCCCGGAAAAAACGGATTGGATTGATTTTTCGCCTTCCGAGGCGAAAAACTCTGCGAGGCTTTTTCCAACGATAGAGTTTGTCTACAGTCTGAAATGCACAGAGGAAAACACCTCTGTGCGTTTTGATTTGTATGGGGGTCAGCGCTTGTCCTTGTCGATGAATTCCAGTGTGATCATGGCGAGGGCCGCGTAGAGCAGCGTCCGGAGGAGCAGCTCGATCCAGCAGACGGCGATGTTGCTGCGGGAGGTCTCATACTCCGGCATGAAGCTGGCCTCGCCCAGGGTGTCCTGCAGCGTGCGGCGCACGTTCTCCCAGCCCAGAAGATCGATGATCTGCTCCACGCGGAACTTATAGGGGATGGGCGTGTTGAGAGCTTCCTCCATATTGGGATCTCCGGCCAGGGTATCCGCCAGCTCTCCCAGGGTTGTGCGGGCGCAGATCTCCTGATCCAGGTAGGGCGCCAGCAGCAGCTTCAGGCCCGGGACGCCCTGGTCCTCCGCCATCTCGGCCAGCTCTTCCACGGTGAACACCGCGCCGATGGGCATCTCGCGCAGCTGCTTGACGGTCGGATTGCTCTTCTGCTGCAGGATCTCCACCGCCTGGCTGAGGCTAAGCGTGCCGCTGATCTCCCGCTTGCGCATGCCGACCACGCTGTTCCAGACCGAGGCCAGGGGGGCGTGGTTGTAGTCCGCCTGGGAGGAGAGGGCGATGATCCCGTAGCGAGAGACCGTCAGATCCGAGAGCGGCTCGCTCCACTCGGGCAGGTCCAGCATGCCGCCGGAGAAGACCAGCTGGAAAATCAGCAGGAAGGGCATGAGCGTCATGGCGGCGGTCGTGTTGCGCGCCAGGCTCGACATCCACAGGGCCAGCACGTCCGCCGCGAAGGAGACAAGAAACATGGTGATGCCGATGTCCACGATCAGCCAGGGGGTGAACATCCCCTTGGCGGGGAACTGAACGCCGACCGCGCGGCAGATATACATGGTGAGCCCTGTCTGCAGCAGGCAGAGGAGCGCCTGATAGATCAGGTGCGCCAGGATATAGGACGAGACGTGCATGCCGGAGCGGTGCTCCCGCTTGACCACGTCCCGCTCCCGGCAGATCACCTGGATGGAGTTGAAGCAGCCGTTCCAGATCGCCACACAGACCAGGGCGAGCGTGCCCATCATCGTACTCTCCTTGCTCAAAAAGAGCATGGAGCGGATCACCATAGCCACAAGCCCCGCGATGACCGCCGCCATCGGGAGCACCTTCCATTCGTTCTGATAGATGAACATCCTCAGAAACTTGCCCAGATAGATCCATACCTGGGAAAAACGCCCGCGGTGACGGATTCGCCACCGCCGGACGGAAGTATCCACCATCGTCTCAGGCATGCTGCACCTCCGCGTACTTTGCGATATAGGTCTCCGCCAGGCCCTCGCCGCCGGTACTCACGGGGTTGATGGACTTGACGACCTCCTCCATTCTCTCTTTGCCGAAGAAGGCGCGGCAGTCCGCCACGCTGCCATAGTAGGCGAGGCGCCCGACCCGCTTGTCGTCCTTGGCCAGGACGATCACATCGTCGAACAGGTCGATCACCCGGTCCGGCGTGTGGGTGATGACGATCACGATCTTGCCCCGGTCGGCGATCCGGCGCAGCTGCTCCATGAGCTCCCGGGCCATGGTGCCGTCCAGGCCGGAGTCCGGCTCGTCCAGGATAAACAGGGAGGGGTTGCTGATGAGCTCCATGGCGATGGACACCCGCTTTTTCTGGCCGCCGGAGAGCTTCTCGATGAGATGGCTGCGTGAGGGCGTCAGGCCGAACAGATCCAGGACCTCGTCCACCCGGGCCCGGCGATCCGCCGCGCTGGTGTCCATCGGCAGGCGCAGGCGCGCCGTGTCCAGCAGTGTACTGTAGATGGTATCCTTGCCGCGCATGGTATCCTGCTGCGGGGCGTAGCCCACCTGGTACTGGAGCTTCTTATACTGCCGGTACAGGTCCTCGCCGCCCAGCAGCACGCTGGCGTCCGCTTTTTCGTAGCCGCTGATCGCGTTGAGAAAGACCGTTTTGCCCGCGCCGGAGCCGCCCAGCAGCAGCACCATATGCCCCCGCGGGATGCTCAGATGCACATCCCGGAGCAGGATCTTTTTCTCAAAGCCCTCCCGCACAGTCCGCACACGGAGGTTCACGGTCAGGCCGTCCGTGAGCACCTCGGCCGTACCGGAACTGGCGATCGAGGCCAGCTCCTTGCGGATGTCCTCCACCTTCCAGAGAGGCTGGTACTTGCCGGAAAGGCCCCAGATCGTCGCCGGCAGGCCGGCGAGCAGAACCCACAGCCAGAGCCAGCGGCGGCGCACGCCGTAGACCTCGATCAGCCCGGCGTAGACGCGGATCGAATAGATCAGCAGGATCAGCCCCAGCATCATCTCCAGCACCAGCAGGGACAAGCCCACGCCGCTGGCGGTATCGAAGTCGGCACCGCTCGGCTGGAGCAGCTCAAGCGTCAGGCGGACCGCCGCGATCAGAAACGAGACCACGCTCGTGACCCGGCCCTCGGCCTCACGGCCGGCGCACTTGGAGAGCATGTACTCGCGGGCGAATGGCACCAGCGACCACCAGCCCGGCAGCCCGGATTTCTTCAGCAAAAACCACAGGCCAAACAGGTACAGGGCCGTCTCCGCCACGTTCAGCCAGGCGTTCGATCCGAACAGCAGGATCAGCAGAACATCCATATCATCCGTCCTTTCTCCCAGAAAAGTTCCAAGTAATGACATCGTAACACGCAATCTGGCCGATTACAAGAAAGAATCCGCGCTTTCCTCCGTTGGGACATTATTCCCGGCTTGCTTTTCGGCGGGTTCTCTGGTACTCTGAATTTGGAAGAGGAAGCCACAGTGTAGCGTCCCGTGAAAGGAGAGCCATCCATGAAAGAAATGCCCTATCAGCAGGTAAAAGAGCGCGTGGAGAGGGAGGACAAGATTCTCAAAAAGCTGGTGATCCAGACGGGGCTCGGCATGCTGGCCGCCCTGCTGCTCACCCTGGCCCTGACACATTGAAGAGAGGATGCGAGCTTAAAAAGGGCTCGCGGCCTCTTTTTGTCCGAACGCAAAGAGGGTGGCAAGGCGATCATCAGCACCGGCGACTGCGCCAATCCCTTCAACATCGCCCTGGCCATCCGCGCCGGCAACGACGCGGGCCGCGCGGTGTAAGCGCGTCTCTTTGCTCTTCCCTGCTCCCGCCCTCCCCTTCGGAGCTTTTTCAAAAAACTGGTTTTCCGGGAACCATTTTCCCGTTTCCGGCGTCTAAGGGGCATAAGGGGATCTCCCCCTGCCACCCATACAAAATCAGGAGGACTTTCCGATGAAACATGTGACTGTATTTTTGCTGTGCCTGCTGCTCTGCCTTTCTTTTACCCTCGGCGGATTCACGGCCATGGCCGCGGAGCCGGCGGCGGACGAGGCCTGGCGCGCCGCGGAGGACCCGGCCCTGAGCGAGGAGCTGCTTGACGCCTTTGCCCAGGCCACGGAGGGCCTGCTGGGCGTCACATATGAGCCTCTTGTCTGCCTCGGCATTCGGGAGAGTGCGTCGGGCAGCGACTACTCCGTTTTCTGCCGGGCGACGGTCGTATCGCCCGAAGCCGAGGGCCGCTATGCCATCGTGCAGCTGCGCCAGACGGAGGAGGGCTGCGAGCTCATTGACATCACCGCCATGGCCCCCAACGGCCAGATCGAGCAGGCTCCCGGCCCCGCCGAGGGTCTGGTGGGCGGCTGGTCCGTGCCCGAGGACGAGCAGGCCGGTCTCGACGCCTTTGCCCAGGCCACGGAGGGTCTGCTGGGTGTGGCGTACACGCCGCTGTGTGTCCTGGGGCAGCAGCTTGTCGCCGGGATGAACTACTGCGTGCTGTGCCGGAGTCTCGGCGTCTATCCGGACGCGCAGCCCTGCTATACTCTCGCCGTGGTGTACGCGGCCCTTGACGGCAGCGCCACGGTCACCCGCTGGATCGAGCTGGACGGCTCGGGCCTTCCGGCCGCGCCGGAATGCATCAGCATCGAGGGGCAGAGCTATGCCCTGCAGGGCGCGGACGATACGCAGGCGCGCTGCGGCGTGATGGACGGCGTCAGCGACGAGGGCTACGACTGGCAGCTCGGCCCCGAGGAGGGCACGGTCAGCCTGTGCTGGAACGGCGTCTGGATGCTCTATGCCGAAGAGGCGGAGGGCTGAAAGCTTTCTTCTGTTCAAATACCGGATGCGGACTCATGCCGCATCCGGTTTCCTTTTTGGCTGGCGATTGACAGCGATCCCTCTTTTGCGGTATAATATCTTGATTTTCTATTCTCATTTCGGCCCAACGCCGAGGGAGCCATCATGTCTAAATTTTCCTCTCTTTTCCGATATTTCCTCTGCTGCCTCGCACTTGTGCTTGCGGCTGCGTTTCTGCTTCCGACCGGGACGGCCTCTGCCGAGGACGCCCCTGTGCGCATCTCCGAATTCATGGCCAAGAACAAGGCCATGCTGCGGGATGAGGACGGGGCTTTCTCCGACTGGCTGGAGCTGGAAAACGCCTCCGACGGTCTGGTGGATCTGAGCGGCTGGCAGTTGAGCGATTCTCTCTCCGAGGCCGGCTGGGTCCTCCCGGAACGGACCCTGGCGCCGGGCGAGCGGCTGCTGGTCTTTGCCGATGGGAAGGACCGCCGCGAGGGCGAGCTGCACGCGGACTTCTCCCTCTCCGCGGGGGAGACCCTCTGCCTGCGCATGCCGGACGGGACGCTGGCCGACAAGGCCCTCTGCAGCAGTGACCTGGCCGATCTCTCCCTGGTGCGCTCGGCGGACGGCAGCTTTGCCGAGAGCCGTTATCCCAGCCCGGGCCTTCCCAACACCGCCGCCGGTTATGAGAGCTGGCAGGAGACGCTGTATGCCCCCGGCCCCCTGGTCCTCTCCGAGGTCTCCGTCTTCGGCAAGGAGGCCAACTTTGGCTGGAACAGCAGCGAGGACTGGGTAGAGATCCATAACATTTCCTCGGAGGATCTGGTCCTGGGCGGCTACTCCCTCTCCGACAAGGAGAATGACCGGGCCCTCTGGGTCTTCCCGGACGTCACCCTGAGCGCCGGGGGCTACCTGCGCGTCTACTGTGCCGAATATGTCCTCAACGAGCTCTACACCGGCTTCTCCCTGGACGGCGAGGCGGATCGGCTCTATCTGAGCGCCCCGGACGGGACGCTGCTGGATTTCATCTCGCTGCGGGGCATCCCCTACTACGGCAGCTATGGCCGCGCCGCCGACCGGGGCGGCTGGTTCTACTTTGCCGAGAAGACGCCCGGCGAGGCGAATGGCACCGGATACCGGCGCATCTCCCAGACCCCGACGGCCCTGACACAGGACGGCGTGTTTGACGGTGTCCAGAGCGTCACGGCGGAGTTTGGCGGCCCGGGGGCCCTGTATTACACGACGGACGGCTCCCTGCCCAACAAAGAAAGCGAGCACTACACCGGGCCGATCACCCTGACGGAGACGCACGTGCTGCGCGTGGTCTGCATCGAGGATGGGGCCATGCCCAGCCCGGCGCTGACCCAGAGCTATATCCTCAACGAGGGGCATAGCCTCCCGGTGCTGAGCCTGGCCTCCGACTCCGTGGCCAACTTCAGCCTTGTCTACAACAGCCCCTGGCCCAATGTGGAGCTGGCCGGGAACCTGGCCCTCTATGAGGCCGACGGCGGCTTCTCCCTGCCCTGCGGCATCAAGCTCAACGGGGCCACCAGTCTGGTGCTGCCGAAGAAGAACCTGTCCATCCGCTTCCGCAGCGCCTATGGCGCGTCGGAACTGTGCTACGACTGCTTTGACGGGGGTGTGGATCACTTCACCAACCTCCTGCTGCGCAGCGGCCAGGACTACAACGCCGTCATCATGCGCAACGAGCTCTGCTGCGCCATGGCCCAGAAGGCCACGGACAAGGTGCTGGTGCAGCGCTTCAAATACTGCGTGCTCTACGTCAACGGCGAATACCGGGGCATCTACGCCCTGGAGGAGAAGGCCAACGAGCAGATGTTCGCCGACCACCTGGGCGTGAGCCGGGAGAGCGTCACCGTGAGCGAGGCCTCCGTCTCCTCCCAGGATCCCTTCTATGCCGACGTGGTGCGGCCCTGCCTGGAGACGGATCTGAGCGTGGAAGAAAACTACCGGGCCGTGTGCGAGAAGCTGGATATCGACAGCATGATCGACTGGATCCTGGTGGAGGGCTGGTGCGCCAACAAGGATCTGACCTCCGGCAACCTCCGCTACGGCCGCTCCACGGAAAACGACGGGAAATGGCGGCTCATGCTCTACGATCTGGACGCCACGCTCTCCCACCCCGGCTTCTGCTTTGACCTGCTCAACCCCATCGCCCTCTATTCCCGGCAGATCGGGAACATGATCCAGGCCCTGCTGCAAAATGAGGACTTCCGCACCCGGCTCCTCGAGCGCGCCTCCGTCATGCTGACGGGCCCGCTCAGCAACGAGGAGCTGCTGGCCGAGATGGATCGGCTGGCCGGGCAGCTGGATCCGGAGGTGGACCGGAACCACCGCATGATCGGCGGCCAGGGGCGCAACTGGCGCTTTAATTATGAGACTCTGCGGGATCTCATCCTCAGCGAGGACTGGCAGCAGCAGAGCATCGACATGCTCTGCCGCCACCTCTCCGTCACCGAGGAGGAGCGCGCCCGATACTTTGGAGACTGAAGCCATGGGAGAGACCAAACTCAGCTTCAAGCGCTACGAAAAAAAATATCTGCTCTCACGGGAGACCTATGAGCGCCTGATGGCGGGCCTGGCGCCCTACATCGAGCCGACGGACTACCACCGCAGCTATATCCGCAGCATCTATTACGACAGCGACGACTACCGCCTGATCCGCCACTCCCTGGACGCCCCGGTGTACAAGGAAAAACTCCGGGTGCGCAGCTACAGCCGGGAGCCGGGGATGGACGCGCCGGTCTTCGTAGAGCTCAAGAAAAAATACAAGGGCATCGTCTACAAACGCCGCCTCGTCATGAGCGGCGCGGAGGCGGAGGCCTGGCTCAGCGGGGAGGCGAGCGCGCCGGAGGACAGCCAGATGGCGCGGGAGATCGAGTGGTTCCTCCACGAAAACCCGCTCCGGCCCAAGGTCATGATCGCCTGCGACCGCCTGGCCTGGCAGGCCAAGGACGACCCGGAGCTGCGCATCACCTTTGACGAGAGCATCCGCTGGCGGGAGGACCGGCTGCGGATGGATCAGGGCGGCGACGGGGAAGAGCTGCTGCCGGAGGGACATGTCCTCATGGAGATCAAAATCCCCGGGGCGGCGCCCCTCTGGCTGGCCCACCTGCTCAGCGAGCTGGAGGTCTACCCCACCAGCTTCTCCAAGTACGGCACCTGCTATAAGCAGAATCTGCTTATGGAATACATAAAAGGAGACTATACGCATGTTTGATTCGGTCATCGGAGTCCAGATGGATCTGGTCTCCTTTCTGATCTGCGAGCTGAGCGCCCTGGCGCTCGGCCTGCTGGCCGCCTTCGTCTTCACCCGCCGGGAGCACCACTCCGGCGCCTACGCCCAGACCCTGGCCCTGCTGCCCCCGGTGGTGGCGCTGGTCATCATGATGGTCAACGGCAACATCGGCGCGGGGCTGGCCGTGGCGGGCACTTTCGCCCTGGTGCGCTTCCGCAGCGCCCCTGGCACCGCCAAGGAGATCACCGCCATCTTCTTCACCGTGGCCATCGGCCTGGCCTGTGGCATGGGCTATGTGGGCTACGCGGTGATCTTCTTCCTGATCGTGTCGGCCTGCGCGCTGCTGCTGGATCAGTTCCACTTTGGCCAGCCGGCCAACCGGCACCGCCAGCTCAAGATCACCATCCCGGAGAACCTGGATTACGAGGGGCTCTTCGACGACCTCTTTGAGACCTATACCTTCCGGCACGAACTGACCCGCGTGCGCACCACCAACATGGGCACCCTCTACGAGCTCAGCTACGACATTGAGCTGCGGGACCCCCAGAAGACCAAGGACTTCATCGACGCCATCCGCTGCCGCAACGGGAATTTGAACATCATCTGCGGCCGCGAGGCAGACAGGGACATGCTGTGATGAGACGACTGCTTCCTCTTTTTCTCTGTCTTGTGCTCCTGCTGAGCGCCTGCGGCGCCGCCGCAGGGAGCGGCGATGGGCAGCAGACCCGCATTGTCCTCAACGGGAATTCGGCCTCCGTCACCGGCGGCGGCGTGAAGGTCAGCGGCTCTGTGATCAGCATCGGCGCGGGCGGTTCTTACATCGTGAGCGGCACGCTGGACGATGGGCAGCTGGTCGTGGACACCGGGGACGAGGCCATGGACGTCTGGCTCACGCTGGATAACGCCTCCATCTCTAACCGCAGCGGCGCGGCCCTCTATGTAAAGCAGGCCAAGAACCTCTATCTCTCCACCCTCAGCGGGACGAAAAACCGCCTGGTCTCCGGCACGGAGGCCGATATGGCCGCCTATGACGGCACCCAGGACGGGGCGGCCCTCTTCTCCGAGGACGATCTGAAGCTCTCCGGCGAGGGCGAGCTGGAGATCCTGGGCTATCTCAACAACGGCCTCACCTGCAAGGACGACCTGGACATCGAGGGCGGCAGCCTCCGGGTGCAGGCGGCGGGCAACGGCCTGCGCGGCTCCGAATCCGTGGAGATCAAGGGCGGCGCGGTGGCGGTGATCGCCGGCAACGACGGCATCAAGTCCAGCTCCGCCAAGAAGGCGGGCAAGGGCTATGTCGCCATTTTGGGCGGCGCGGTGACGGTCTCGGCCCAGGGCGACGGCATCGGCGCGGAGACGGAGCTCACGGTCTCGGGCGGCGCTCTCAGCGTGGAAGCGCTGGGCGACGGCTTTGCCCGGAGCAGCAAGGCCCTCAAGGCCAACACCGCCCTCACGATCTCGGGCGGCAATCTGGCGCTCAGCGCCATTGAGGACGCGGTCAGCTGCGCCGGAAACATCCAGATCAGCGGCGGCGTGATCCGCGTGCAGTCCGAAAACGACGGCCTCCAGGCCGGGGAAAAGGGCAGCGGTCTGGGTGATATCACGGTGAGCGGCGGCGATCTGGCCGTCAGCGCCGTGCGCCGGGCCCTGAACGCCCGGGGCAGGTTCACGGTGAGCGGCGGCACGGTCTGCGCTTTTATCGGCACCGAGAAGCAGGCTCTGCCCGAGGGGCAGCGCTGTCTGCTCCAGTCTCTCTCCGGCAGCGCCGGGGATCGCCTGACGCTGGACGGCACAGATTTGAACGCCGAAGCCGCCTTCCCCTATGTCTCCCTGCTCTTCACGAGCGACGCGCTCCCCAGCGGCTCCCACGAGCTCTCCAACGGCGGCCGGACGCTGACGTACCGTGTGGATTAGGCATCGCATCAGGCATCAGGCAATAAGGCAATAGAAAACAGGGGCGGAAATCCGTCCCTGTTGTTTTTATGCGTCGATGGGATTCCTGTCGTAGGGGCAATTCACGCATCTCCCGTTTTTATCGATTCTCCCGCCAGGACGCGGGCGATCTCCCGGGCGACGCCGCAATCCTCATTGCTCTCGCAGACGGCGTCCGCCGCGGCCTTCACGTCCTCCCCCGCGTTGGCCATGGCCACGCCGCGCCCGGCGGCGCGCAGCAGGGAGATATCGTTCGTGCCGTCGCCAAAGCTCAGGCAGTCGGCCGGCGCGATGCCCAGCACCTCGCAGAGGGCCAGAAGGCCGTTGCCCTTCCCGGCGCGCACACTGTTGAGCTCCACATTATTGCTGACCGAGGTGGTGGCGCAGATCTCGGGGAAGAACTCGGAGAAGTGGGCGATGGTCTCCAGGCGCAGGGCGTTGTCCTCGGGTTTAAAGTAAAACTGGATCTTCTGCAGCGGCTCCCCATGCTCCCGGAGCGTCTCCTTCAGATCCGGCACCCGGATGCGCAGCTTATCCACCAGCTTGCGGATCTCCGGTTCCCGGGCAAAATAGACCGGCACCTGCTCGTAGGCGCTCTGGCTGATCCAGCCCACATCGTTCTGGTAGCAGTCATAGATGACGGGCAGCGTGTCCAAATGGTCCATGACCCGCAGGGCCAGGTCCAGGGAGATGTCGCCCCGGTAGAGGGTCTTCTCCTCCTGCGTGTCGTAGACCAGGGCGCCGTTGGAGAGGATGTAATAACGGATGAAAGGGAGGGCCTTCAGCTCCTCCGGGATGCCGCGCAGGATCCGCCCCGTGGCGGGGACGATGTGCACGCCGCGCTCGGCGGCGCGGCACAGCGCGTTCCGGTTTTCCTCCGGGAGGCGCTTGGCGTTATCCAGCAGCGTCCCGTCCAGATCAAAGGCAATCAGTTTGCAGTCCATAGCGTTTTTCCTGTTCTTATCGTGATTTTTCTATTATGGCCCGATTTCGGAGCTTTGGCAAGCTTTTTCTTGCACCCGGAGTCTCCGCAAAAAACTTTCCGGATTTACTAATTTACTCTTGCAAAGTGGCGGGGAATCGTGTATCATTAACAGCGAACTAATTCGTCAAGAATTGTATACACGTATACCAAAGGAGGAACTACTTATGAAGAAGATTTTTGCTCTTGCTCTGGCCCTGTGCCTGGTTCTGGCCTTGGGCGTCACCGCTCTGGCCGACGACGCCATCGCCCCCAAGGACGGCGGCTCCAAGCTGACCTTCACCACCGGCGGCGAGGCCGGCACCTATTTTGGCTTCGGCGGCGTCATGGCCCAGAAGGTCAGTGAGGTCACCAGCTCCACCGTCACCGCCATCACCTCCGGCGGCTCCGCTGCCAACATCGACGCTCTGGATATGGGCGATGCGCAGCTGGGCTTCTCCCAGTCCGACGTGCTGTCCTATGCCTACGCCGGCACCCGCTCCTTCGAGGATCTGGGCGCGATCGACAGCTTCTCCATCGTCGCCCCGCTGTACATGGAGCAGGTTCAGATCGTCACCCTGAACCCGGAGATCAAGACCGTGGCCGACCTGGCCGGCAAGTCCGTCTCCATCGGTGCCGCCGGTTCCGGCGTGTACTTCAATGCCATCGACGTTCTGGGCGCCTATGACCTGACCGAAGACGACATCAAGCCCACCTACCAGTCCTTCGCCGACAGCGTTGAGGCCCTGCAGGACGGTCAGATCGACGCCGCCTTCATCGTGGCCGGCGCTCCCACCACCGCCGTCACCTCCCTGGCCACCACCAACGACGTGTACCTGGTCAGCCTGGACGACGAGCACATCGACGCCCTGATCGAGGAGTCCCCCTTCTACGCCAAGGCCGTCATTGAGGCCGACACCTATGGCATGCCCGAGGACGCCACCACCGTGGCCGTCAGCGCGGTCGTCATCGCTTCCAACGACGTGGCCGACGCGGACGTGTACAACTTCCTCTGCGGCGTGTTCGAGAACCTGGACGATCTGGCCAAGGCCCACGACAAGGCCAAGGAGCTGAGCCTGGAGTTCGCCTCCTCCTTCGTCGGCGTGCCCTATCACCCCGGTGCCGTCCAGTACTTTGCCGACAAGGGCATTGAGGTCCCCGCCGAATAAGAAAGCGGCTGTGTAAACGTTTTTCACACGGCCCGCATCCCACCCGGATGCGGGCCGCGTGAGCTTCTATCTCCTGTTAAGATTCTGTGTAGAAAGGAGAGATATGCCCCATGGCCAAGAACAAAGCGAAACAGACGGACGTGCCCGTCAGCGCGGAAGAGCTGATGAAGAAATACGACCGGGAATCCAACGTCCGCATCTGGGAAGGCGTGCCGGGTAAGGTCATCCGCTGTCTCTGCGCGGCCTTCTCCCTGTACTGCATCTGGGTAACGCTGTTCAGCACCATGATGCCGGAGGAAAAGCTCAACCTCTTCCTCGGCATTGTTTTGATCCTCGGCTATCTCAACTACCCCATCAGCAAGAAGAACGTGCGCCCCAACCGTCTGCCCTGGTATGACATTCTCATCATGATTCTGGGCGCCATCCCCTTCTTTTACTGTGCGATCAACGCCCATCCCATCATCAAGCTGGCCGCCCGCGTGACCCGCGACCCGAAGATGGTGGTCATGGCGATCCTGGCCATGCTGGCCTATATGGAGCTCTGCCGCCGCTGTGTCGGCGTGCCCATCCTCTGCGTGGTGGGCGTGCTGCTGGTCTACGCCTTTGTCAACGTCCGCTTCGGCAAGGTGATCTATGACCTGTTCTTCACCACCACCGGCATGATGGGCACCCCCATCAACGTCTGCGCCAAGTACATCGTCGTCTTTATCATCTTCGGGGCCTTCCTCGAACGGACCGGCATCTCCAATTTCTTCATCAACCTTGCCAACTCCATTGCGGGCGCGTCCTCCGGCGGCCCGGCCAAGGTGGCGGTCATCTCCTCCGCCCTCTGCGGCATGGTGTCCGGCTCCTCTGTGGGCAACACGGTCACCACCGGCTCGGTCACGATCCCGATGATGAAGCGCACCGGCTACAAGCCGGAGTTTGCCGGCGCCGTCGAGGCGGCCGCCTCCACCGGCGGACAGATCATGCCCCCCATCATGGGCGCGGCGGCCTTCCTGATGGCCGAGTACATGGGCATCCCCTACGGCCAGGTGGCCCTGAAGGCGATCCTCCCGGCGGTGCTGTACTTCGCCGGCATCTACATCGCCGTCCACCTGGAGGCCCGGAAGCTGGGCCTGAAGGGCATTCCCAAGGAGGAACTGCCCCGCTTCCGCCAGTTGCTGCCGAAGGTGTATCTGCTGCTGCCGCTCGTTGTGCTGGTCTGGCTGGTTGCCACCAACAAGCACACCATGCAGTTCTCCGCCGCCGTGGCCATCGGCATCACCATTCTGGTGGGCCTGTACAACAATCTGGTCACCCTGGCCACCAAGAGCGAGGACAAGAGCGACAACCTGACGCTCACCAAGTTTGTCGACGCGCTGGAGGCCGGCGCCAAGAGCTGCATCACCGTTGCCGTGGCCTGTGCCATGGCCGGTCTGGTGGCGGGCTCCGTGACCTCCACGGGTCTGGCCTCCAAGCTCATCACCGCTGTGGTCACCATCTCCCGCGGCCATGTGATGGTCGCCCTGCTGCTGACCATGCTCTGCTGCATCGTGCTGGGCATGGGCGTGCCCACCACCGCCAACTACTGCATCATGGCCTCCACCTGCGCCCCGATCCTCATCACCATCGGCGTGCCCCAGGTGGCCGCCCACTTCTTCGTGTTCTACTTCGGCATCGTGGCGGATATCACGCCGCCGGTGGCCCTGGCCGCCTACGCCGGCTCCGCCATCGCCAAGGCCCCACCCATGAAGACCGCCTTCAACGCCTCGAAGCTGGCCATCGCGGCCTTCATCGTGCCCTATATCTTCGCCATGAACCCGGCGATGCTGCTCATCGACACCACGCCCTTGCAGGTGGTGATTGTCGTCGCCACCTCGATTATCGGCATCTTTGGCGTGGCCGCCGGTCTCAACGGCTATCTGTATAAGCCGATGAACCCGCTGATCCGCATCGTCCTGATTGCGGCGGGCCTGCTGATGATGGACCCGACCGTGACCACGGACCTCATTGGCATCGTGCTGATGGCCGCCGTCGTCCTCTGGCTCCACACCGGGAGCAAAAAGAAAGCGAAGGCTGTGTAAAACCCAGACAGCGTAAAGCACCCCCGCCGGGACTCCCGGCGGGGGTGTTGTGCTGTTTACAGGGGCTGCCCTCAGCGTTTTCCGAAACGGGAGAACAGGGCGTCGATCAGCAGGCTGATGACAAAGAAAATGGCGGTGTAGATCAGCAGGCGGGCCGTGACCTGAAACCAGAGGGGCCGCTCGCCGCCGGACAGCACCAGGCTGCCGTCGTAATAGGCGATGATGAGCATCGCGATCGCAAAGGCCAGCGCCTCTGCCAGCTTACGGCCAAACGCTTTCATGGGCACTACCCTCCCCGGTCTGTTTTCCCTATCGTATCACAGGAACCGGGCCAAGACAAGAGAGGGAAAACGGATTGCCACAGCCCCTGACGGGGCTTCGCAATGACAGGAGGGAAGCTTTGCGCCCCATGTAGCGGCATCAGGCTTCCCCTTTGTCATTGCGAAGCCAGTGCGCACACTGGCTGTGGCAATCCGTTTTCCTTTACTTGCTCTGTTTCCGTTTCAGCGTCAAATTGTCAGCGATCATGGCGATAAATTCACTATTGGTGGGCTTTCCCTTGATATTCGACACCGTGTAGCCGAAATACTTCTGCAGCACCTCGATGTCGCCCCGATCCCAGGCGACTTCAATGGCGTGGCGGATGGCGCGCTCGACGCGGGAGGGCGTGGTGTCGAACTTCTTGGCGACCTCGGGGTAGAGCACCTTGGTGACGGCGTTGATCATCTCCATGTCGTTGATGGTGAGGATGATCGCCTCGCGCAGATACTGATAGCCCTTGATGTGGGCGGGCACACCGATCTCATGGATCACGTCGGTGACCATGCTCTCCAGATCCGGCCCGCGCAGCGTCCGGTTCCAGACCGCGTTGCAATCCACACCGTCGGCGACCACAGAGCCGGCGTCCCGGCCCATGACCTGCCGCACGTGGGACAGCAGCACCGCGCTCTCGCAGGGCTTGGGCACGAAGTAGTCCGCACCAAGACTGGCGCAGTCCGTCACGACCTTGTTGTTGACAAAGCCGGAGAGCACGATCACGTGGCAGGCGAGGTTCTCCCGCCCCAGCTGGCGCAGCAGGCTCAGCCCATCCAACCGGGACAGCACCAGGTCCAGCAGCACCACGTCGGGCTCCCGGGTCTTGATAAGCTCCAGAGCCTCCTGGCCGTCGCCGGTGGCCGCGATCACGTCCATATCCCGTTCGCGGCTGAGCAGCTCGGTCATCATCTTGCAGAAATCCGGGTTCGGGTCGGCGAGCAGAATGCGAATTTTGGTTTCCATAATTTTTCCTCCCGTGTATGCGATGTCGGAGCGATTCTGAACAAATCGAAGCGGATTCATCGTAATCTCGGAATAAATTTACCACAGCAAGAACGAGAACAAGGTAAAACGCTGTCGAATCACGCAAGCTATTTGTTGACATAATATGGCGTGCTTCGACAAAATGCAAGGGGATTTTCCCAAATTCGAAGCTTTTATTTTTAAAACCGTGTCGAATTTTGTCGAATATCCAGAAAAAGCCATTTGCTGACAAAAAAACAGGTGCGCCGACGGAAAAAGGGGCCGGCGCACAGCGCTGTAATACTAATCCTTGATAGAAAGCTGACTTGTAATTCTGAGCAGAAATTGCGCCAGACAAGGCGGCTTTCGCAGAGCATAATGGAGATATATGGTCAAGGAAAGGGCTCCCATCAAAGCGTCTGCTTTGATGGGAAGAGGAGGCACAGCGAAGGGAGCGAGCTTTCGTGATGCTTCACGGAAGCGAGACGATCCGAAGCTTGTGCCGACGAAACGCCGTATGGCGCAATTCATGCCAGAAGGACTGTCAGGTTTTTATTAAGGGTTAGTATAATATGCCTTTGTCAGGGCTCGCCGGCGAGGAGCTGGAAGCTCTCGTAATGGTCGCCGGTGTAGTAGATCAGGCCGTCGTTGGAGAAGATCAGCCGCTCGGCCCCGCGGGAGCGCTTGCCGAGGGTGTTGATGTCACACTCGGTCCACTTTCGCCCGGAGGCTTTGGGGAGCAGGCCCTCGTAGTTGCCGAAGTAGTCCCCGCCGATGCACTTGCCGGGAGCGACCTTCTCCAGCGAACCGCCCTCCCAGCCCAGGGCCTGGGCCTGCTTCTTGGTGATGAAGTTGGAGGGGAGGTGCCCGTATTGCAGCAGATAGGCGCAGACGTCCTCGGCCGTGGTATAGCTGCCGTCCTCATCCAGGGACGAAGAGGGCGTCTCCTCCTGCAGCGCCTCGGTGATCGTCTCCTCGACGGCCTCCGTGACCGTCTCGACCATCGGCGAGAGAGTGGGCTGCCCGGACTCCATCGGGACGAGACCATAATGATAAACCAGCGCCAGCAGAATCAGAACCAGCAGCAGGGGTAAGAGCTTGGAGCGCTTCTTCACAGAGAGGCCGCCTTTCCTGTAAAATATATATTGTATTTTACCATGGCGGCGGGAAAAAGGGAAGAGCGGAAATCCGTTTTACAAACCGGGGCGGGGATGCTATACTATAAAAAACGACCGAAACACGGAGAAGCCTATGTATAAACCTCTTGCAGATGAGATCCGCCCCGACAGCCTGGACGACGTGGTGGGGCAGCGGCATATCCTGGGCCCCAACGGCATGCTGCGCCGGATCGTGGAGAGCGGCGTCGTGCCCAACATGATCTTTTACGGCCCCTCGGGCACCGGCAAGACCACCGTGGCCCGCATCATCGCCGAGCGCACCAACCGGAGCCTGCGCAAGCTCAACGCCACCACGGCGGGCATCGCGGACATCAAAAAGATCATTGACGAGCTGGACACCTTTCTCGCCCCCGGCGGCGTCCTGCTCTATCTGGACGAGATCCAGTATTTCAACAAAAAACAGCAGCAGTCCCTGCTGGAGTTCATCGAGGACGGGCGCATCACGCTGATCGCCTCCACCACGGAAAACCCCTATTTCACGGTGTTTAACGCGATCCTGAGCCGCTCCACGGTCTTCGAGTTCAAGCCCATCTCCGCCCGGGACGCCCAGCGCGCGGTGGAGCGGGCCGTCCGCATCCTGAACGGGAGACGGGAGATGCCCCTCGCCCTGGAGGAGGGCGTGACCGAGCGGATCGCCGCCGCCTGCGGCGGGGATGTGCGCAAAGCCATCAACGCGGTGGAGCTGCTCTTCTCCGCGGCGGGCGAGCGGGAGAGCATCAGCCTGGAGGACGCCCGGGCCATTTCCCAGCGCAGCGCCATGCGCTACGACCGGGATGGGGACGAGCATTTTGACGCCCTCTCGGCCCTGATGAAGTCCCTGCGCGGCTCTGACCCGGACGCCGCCATGCACTATCTGGCCCGGCTGCTGGAGGCCGGGGATCTGATCGGCGCCTGCCGCCGGATCCTCTGCTCGGCCAGCGAGGACATCGGCCTGGCCTATCCCCAGGCGGTGCCCATCGTGAAGGCCTGCGTGGATTCGGCGCTGCAGCTGGGCCTGCCGGAGGCGCGGCTGCCCCTGGCAGAGGCCTGCCTGCTGCTGGCCACGGCGCCCAAGTCCAACAGCGCCTGCGTCGCCATTGACCGGGCCTCGGCGGATCTGCGCGCCGGCAAACTGGGCAGCATCCCCCGCGAGCTGCAGAACGTCCACGCCGACGGCACGGGCTTTGAGCGGGAGCAGGGCTATCTCTACCCCCACGACTACCCGGGCCACTGGGTGAAGCAGCAGTATCTGCCGGACGAACTGAAGGACGCGAAGTATTACGAGTACGGCGACAACAAGACGGAGCAGGCGGCAAAACGCTATTGGGAGGCGATCAAACCCGATGGATATTCAGGTCGGTGATGTTCTCACCCTGAAAAAGGCCCATCCCTGCGGCAGCAAGGACTGGCAGGTGCTGCGCATCGGGGCGGATTTCAAGCTCCGCTGCTGCGGCTGCGGCCACGAGGTCATGGGACCCCGGGCGAAGTTTGAAAAGAGCGTGCGGCAGGTGAAGCGGTGAACTACTGCTATATGCTCCGCTGCGCCGACGGCAGCCTCTACACCGGCTGGACCACGGATCCCCAGCGCCGTCTCCGGGCCCACAACGCCGGGCGCGGCGCCAAATACACCCGCAGCCGCCGCCCGGTGGCCCTGGTGTACCTGGAGGCGTTCGAGACCAAAGAGGCCGCCATGAGCCGGGAATGGCACCTGAAGCGGCTGACGAAGGAAGAAAAGGAAGCGCTGCTTGCCGGAGAGGCATCAGGAAGCAGGCCATAGGCATTAGAAAACAGGCACCGGGGACTCTCCGGTGCCTGATGTATTTTATGTTCTGTTTGCTTGTCCTGCTCAGTCCCGGAAGCCCTCGCCCTGGCGCGCCGCGGCGCAGATGAGCTCCACGCAGGCGTCGTAGCCCAGCAGGCCGCTGTCCAGCGAGAGGGTATAGTTGTGGCTGTCGCCCCAGCGCCGGCCGGTGTACTCCTGATAAAAGCTGCGGCGGGCCGCGTCCGTTTTCTGGATCTTACGCTGGATCTCCGTGGGGTTCTGGCTGCCGATCAACTGGCTGACCCGCGCGGCGCGGTGCAAAAGGTCGGCGTAGAGGAAGACGTTCAGACTCGGGATCCCCGCCTTCGCCATGATATCGTCCGCGCAGCGGCCGAGGATCACGCAGGGGCCTTTCTGCGCCAGCTCCAGGATCACATGGCGCTCAATATCGCTGACGGCGTCGTGGGGATCCATATAGCCCGCCGGCGTGATCATGCGGAAAAAGAGCTCCGACCGGGTGATCTCCTCCTCCAGACGCTCGATCTCCTCGGTATCCAGCCCGCTCTGGGCCACCGTCGCCTTGATGATATCGCGATCGTAAAACTCGATCCCCAGCTCCTTGGCCACCCGCTGTCCGATGGAATGACCGCCGGAACCGTATTCTCTGCTGATGGTAATGACCATGCGCCATACCCCCTTGTCGTTCGTCGGGGAACGCCGTCCCCGGATGCCCTCATTGTATCACAGCCGCTCCCCGGGTTTCAATCCTGAATCCGGGATCTTATGCGGTAATCGCTTTTTTCCTGAGGAACTTGCTCGTATCAGCCTCGCAGAGTTTTTCGCCTCGGAAGGCGAAAAATCACTCAAATCCGTTTTTTCCGGGGACATGCGCCTCGGAAAAAACTCTTCTCAGCCTGCAAACGTGCGAGCGTCTCACGGAAGCGAGTGCGCTGCAGCAGGCTGCAGCTTTTTTGCCCGTAAAGCCTCTGGCTTTACGGGCAGTCGAAGCAGAAGGCCGCGTCCCGTGGGGCGCGGCCTTCTGCTGTTCACAGCTATATGACGCCAATTACTTAATGCCGTACTTCTTGTTGAACTTATCCACACGGCCGCTGGTGTCGACCAGCTTCTGCTTGCCGGTGAAGAAGGGGTGGCACTTGGAGCAGATCTCAACGGTGATGTTCTGCTTGGTGGACCCGGTCTCGATCACGTTGCCGCAGGCGCAGCGGATGGTGGTGGGCTGGTAATTGGGATGGATTCCTTCCTTCATGGTTCATACGCTCCTCATCATAGGCTGTCATGATTGTACGCAAAGCATATAGTTACATGACGCAAAGCGGATTGTAACACACAAAAGCCGAGAATGCAAGGCTTTTATTCATTTTTTTCCCGAATTTCCACCGCTTCTCCCACGGACAGAAAGTAGAGCACGCTCTCCTTCACCCGCTTGCCGCAGATGCGCTCCAGCGCGGCGGCGTAGGCGGCGATCTGGGGGCGGTAGTGCTCGGCGCGTTGCAGAGCCTCCGCCCGGTTTTTGAGCCGGTCGGTCTTGTAGTCGATGACCGTCAGGCCGTCCGCCTCCTCCAGGTAGCAGTCCACCACGCCCTGGAGCAGCAGCTCCTCCCCCGCGCCCGCGCCGCAGAGGCTCTGGGCGTCGCAGAGCAGGGAGAACTTGAACTCCCGGTGGAGGGCCGGGGCCCGCCGCATCCGCTGTCCCAGGGGTGAGGCGAAGAGCGTCTGGATTGCCCGGGCATCCACGGCCTCCGCCTCCCGGTCGGAGAGGAAGCGCCGCAGGCGCAGCCGCTCGATCTCGCCCCGGATCGCCTCGAGGCTCTCCGTTTTGTCAAAGTCCATGTACTGGAGCACCAGATGGGTGGCGATGCCCTTCTCCGTCCCGGTCGCCGGCTTGTCCGCGCGGGCAAAATCCGGCATGCGGAAGGCGCGGTGCGGCCTCGGCTCCAGCTCCGCCGCCTCCTCGTCCGCCTCCCGGCGGCCCTTCAGGCCCGTGGCCGTCAGCTTGGAGGGCAGGCTCTCCGCCTCCCGGAAGGGATAGACAAAGCTCAGATTCCGCCGCAGCGCCGCCAGCGTCTCGCTGTCCGCCTGCGGCTGCTCTGCGGCTGATTCCTCCGCCGCGGCCGATTCCTCCGCCGCGTGAAAGCTCAGGCGCAGATGCCGCTCCCCGTCGGCCAGCGCCGCGGACAGCAGCCAGTCCACCGGGGAGACCGCGCCCGCCAGCACCTCCGGCGCCAGGGGCACGCTGATCCCGGCGCGGAGCTTCTCGATCCGCGCCTCCGGGTTTTTCATCACCGCGCTGATGTACAGCCGCTCTTTCGGCCGCGTCAGCGCCACATACAAAAGGCGCATCTCCTCCGAGAGCATCTCCCGCTCCAGGCGCAGGCGGATGGCGTTGCGGGCCAGGGTCGGGTATTCCACCCGCCGCTCCAGATCCGTCAGCTTCGGCCCCAGGCCCAGCTGGGCGTGCACCAGCACGCTGTCCTGGCTGTCCTTGCGGTTGAAGCGCCGGTCCGTATCGCAGAGGAAGACCACGGGAAACTCCAGGCCTTTGGACTTGTGCACCGAGAGGATCTGCACGGCCGAGCCGGTCTCTGCGCCGAGGGAGGGCTCCTGCCCCTTCTCGGCCTGACGGCGCAGCCAGAGCACAAAGCGGTGCAGCCCGCGGTAGCCGCTGCTCTCAAAGCGCTCGGAGAGGCCCACCATGGCCAAGAGCCGCGCCCGGCGCTGCTCGCCGTCGCTCATGGCGCTGCATAGCGAGAGCAGATCCAGCTCCTCGATCAGCCGCCAGACGATGTCCGCGGCGCTCAGGTCCGGCGCCTGACGGCGCAGCGTCTCCAGCCGCTCCAAAAAGGCCCGGCAGTCCCCGTCCGTCTCCGCCGCGGCACAGAGGGCGGCGTAGTAGTCCCCGTCCTTTTTCGCCGCCCGGATCCGGCTGAGCGCGTCGGCGGAAAAGCCGAAGGCCGGGGAGCGCAGCACCGCGATCAGCGGGATGTCCTGGTGGGGATTGTCCACCACCGCCAGCAGCGACAGCAAGGTCGAGACCTCCACGGAGCTGAAAAAGCCGCCGCCCTGGCCGTTGCTCACGGGCACGCCCTCCTGTCCGAGGGCCCGGCGGTAAACGCCGCCCACCGTGTTGGCCGAGCGCAGCAGGATCGCCACATCGCCATAGCGCAGGGGGCGCTGCTGCCCGTGGTCGGTGACCGTGGCGCCGGAGTCAACCAGGGCACGGATCTTCCGCGCCACCATACGGGCCTCCAGGGCGGTCTTGTCGGGCCGCTCCTCGTCCTCCTCCGCCGCCGGCAGGGCCAGCAGCATCAGCTCCGGCACCGGGACGCTGCCCTCATAGGCCGCGCCCAGCTTGAGCGCGGCATTCTCGTCATAGTCCAGATCGCCCAGCTCCTCCGACATGCACAGGGAGAAGACCGCGTTGGCGCCCTCCAGGATCTCCCGGCGGGAGCGGAAATTCTCCTGCAGCAGGATACGCCGCGGCTCGCCGGGCTTGGCGCAGGAGGCGTCGGCATAGTCCCGGTATTTCTTCGTGAAGATCTCCGGATCGGCCAGACGGAAGCGGTAGATCGACTGCTTCACATCGCCCACCAGGAAGAGGTTTTTTCCCTCCCGGGAGACGGCGCGGAAGATGGCGTCCTGCACCTGGCTCACGTCCTGGTACTCGTCCACCATGATCTCGGTATAGCGCTTGGAGACCTGCACGGCCAGTTCCGTGGGCTCGCCGTCGGGGCCCGTCAGCAGCTGGGCCGTCTTGTGCTCCAGATCCGCGTAATCCACCAGGCCCGAGCGGCGCTTGTCCCGGCTGTACTCCTTGTCGAAGTCCAGCACCAGCTGCAGCAGGGCGCTCATGGCCGGTTCCGTCTGCGCCATATCCCGCAGCAGGCTTTCGGAATCCCCGTCCAGCAGGGTCTCCAGCGCTTCCATCGCCTTTTTGCAGGCGCCGCGCCGGGCCTTGACGAACTCGGAGAGCTCCGGGTCCGGGGAATTGCGCAGGATTTTCAGCTTGGGAAAGGGGATCGGGAAGCAATCCCGGGCCCGGTCCCAGCCCAGTGCGAGGCAGCGCTCCAGCTCCCGGATGGCGTCGGCCGTCTCGGCAAAGCTCTCACCGTAGGCGAAAAAGATCTTCTCGTTTTTCCCGATGGCCTGCCGGCAGCGGTCCATCTCGCCGCTCCAATAGGTCGCGCGCACCCGCGCCCGGGACAGGATCTCCTGCCCCCAGGGGGTCTCGGCGGCGTCCGAAGCCGGACGGCGCAGCAGCTCCACCTGCTCTCGCGCCCAGTCCTCGGGGCGGGCATGACACTGCATGCGGCTGTGGAGGCTCAACACCAGCTCGGCCAGGCGGCTGTCATCCCGCCCGGCGCCCACGGTGTCGGCCAGCGGCAGGAAGCCGGGGATCGCCTCCGGCGTTTCGTAGCAGCGCTCCAGCGTGCGCTCCAGGGCGGCGGCGCGCATGGCCTCGGCCCGGTCCTCATCGGCGATCTTGAAATCCGGGCTCAGCCCCGCCAGATGGCTGTTCTCCCGCAGGAGGGCGGCGCAGAAGCTGTGGATCGTGCCGATCTGCGCCCGGCGGCACAGGGCGCTCTGCCGGCGCAGATGCTTGTTGCCCGGGTCCGCGGCCAGGGCGGCGGAGAGTTCCTCCATGATCCGCCCGCGCAGTTCGCCCGCGGCGGCCCGGGTAAAGGTGATGATCAGAAAGCTGTCCAGGTCGGCGGGCTGCTCCCCATCCTGAAGCCAGGCCATCAGCCGTTCGGTCAGCACTTTGGTTTTGCCGCTGCCCGCGCCGGCGGAGATCAGCACCGCACTGCCGCGCGTATGGATGGCAAGTTTCTGTGAAGGGGTGGGTTTAAACTCAGCCATCGTTTCTCTCCTTTTCTCCCGGCTCGGCCGGGGTCCAGCGCTGCCGCATCTTGTCCCAGACCCGTTTTTCGGGGATCTTGGGCATAAAGCGGCTCTGCTCGCCGTTTTCGCCCTCGGAGAAATGGCAGGCGTCAAAGTAATCGCAGGTCAGGCAGGCGTTCTCCTGCTGGCTGCGGTAGAAGGGATCGGCCTCGATGCTGCCGCGGCGCAGTTCCCGGGCCATCTCGCTCAGGCTGCCGCGGATGTGCCGGGACAGCAGGCCCAGCATCTCCAGCGAGGCCACGTTGTCGGAGCTCACGACGCCGTTTTTGAACTTCACCGGGATATAGCGCTTGTCCTCGCCCTTTTCCCAGGCCTCCAGCAGCGCGGGATCGTCCAGGGCCAGGCCGCTGCGGCGCAGGGCGTCGCCCCGCTTCTTTCCGATCTCCGCCTCGTCGTCCCGCGTCAGAGAGAGCAAGGCGCTGCGGGCCGGGACGTACATGACCCCGGCGGGCCGGATCTCCTCCCCGTAGCGCTCCGGTCCGTCGGCCTGGAGGGCGAAGAGATAGAGCAACATCTGCAGGCCCATCCCGTACCAGACGTCCGAGAGGGAGAAGGCCTTTTTGCCGGTCTTGTAGTCCACCACGCGCAGGTAGAGCTTCCCCTCGTGGAGCCAGCCGTCCACCCGGTCGGCGATGCCGGTGAGAGTCATGGCGCCCTCCCCCTCGCCCAGCTCCACCGGGCGCAGCTCGTCGGCCTTGGAGAAGTCCAGCTCAAAGTCCAGGGGCACGAAATCCGAGCGCCGCAGCTCCTGCGCCATATCCAGCACCACCTGGTGCACATCCAGGCACAGGCGCTTGAAGAGATGGACAAAGCGCTTGGACTTCTCCCGGAAGTCGTTGAGCTCCTCATGGACGTAGTCGGCCACAAAGCGGTCGGTCATGCGGTGCAGCTCCTCGTCCGTGATGGCGGCAAAGCCGCCCCGCTCCTTCGCCTCCCGGGCGCTGTGCTCCAGCACATAGTGCATGAAGGTGCCGATCTCCGGCGGCTTGAAGCCGGCGGGCTCATAGGGCTTGGCCCGCAGGCCGTACTGGCAGAAATAGGAATAGCGGCAGGAGGCAAAGCGGTCGATGCGCGAGGCGCTCAGCCGGAGCCGGGGGCCGTACAGGGCCTCCACCGCCCGGGGCGAGAGACGCCCGCGGCTCATGGCGGCGGCCTCCTCCAGGCGCCGAAAGCGGGCCGGTTCCCTCTCCCGGAACCAGGCCGCGGCGGCCGCGGCGCGGGGAGACCCGCCCCGGACCGCGTGGGCGGCCAGGCTCAAAGCCGGGGCCGCGGCGGATAGGCGCGCTTCGTCCAGCGCCGCGCTCCGGGGCTTCTTGTCAAAGAGCACTTTGGCCCGGTTAAAGACGAAGGCGGGCCGCAGGGCCTCCCCGTCCTCGCCGCAGGCCGGGCAGCTGAGATACAGGCTCTCCGAGGGCAGAGTCAGCACCGCGTAGAGCAAAGAAAACTCCCGCCAGAGTTCACTTTCCCCGCCGCCCAGATCGATCTCCAGGCTCAAAAGCCGTTCCCGCTCCTCGCTGTCGAACATGGAGACGTTCTCCTCCGTGCGGGGGATGCGGTCGTCGCTGCAGCCCAGCACCAGCAGATGCCGGATGCGGCGGCGGCGCATGCGGTCAAAGTCGCCGGCCGAGACCCGGTCCAGGGAGACCGGGATCAGCCCGATGTCGTATTGGGAGAGCATGCGGGTAAAGAGCCGGCCAAAGTCGTCCCGCTCCATCGGCGTCGGGCCCAGGATCGCGGCGCACTGCTCCAGGGCGCCCACGATCAGATCCCAGAGCTGGCTGTACTCCGCGGCGAGCTCCGCCTGTCCGGAGGCCTGCAGGGCTTCCGCCCGCGCCGCCAACTGCTCCGGAAGTCGCCAGTCGGCCAGCAGCGCGCTGAGGGCCGCGGCCTGTCCCTCGGCCGTATGGGCCAGGGCGGAGCGCTCCGAAAAGCGCAGGAGCGGTTCGGCAAAGCGGCGGCGCAGGGCGTTGATCTGTCCCAGGCGCTCCTCGGCGCTCTCGTCAAAGGCCGCGCCGTAGCCCTCGGGATGCTGCCGCCAGTCGCCCGGGCGCTCCCAGGCCCAGCCGCGCAGCTGCCATTTATAGATGTAGTTGATGAGCAGGTCGCTCTCCTCTGCGTTCAGGCCCGTGAGCCCGGTGCGCAGGGCGCTGATCACGTCGTCCACCTCCCAGGCCCCCTCCAGGATCTCATAGGCCAGGGAGATGAGCGCCGGCAGAGGCTTGGCCAGCAGCTCGCTGCGGCGGGTGGTGAAGAGGGGCACCCCGTAGTGGCGGAACACGCTCTCCAGCGTGCCGCGATAGTCCTCGAAGCCGCGCACGGCCACGGCGATCTCCCGCCAGCGGCAGCCCTCCTCCCGCACCAGGCGCAGGATCTCCGCCGCCGCGGCCTCGCACTCGGCGCTGCGGCTCTCGGCCAGCACCAGCTGCACCGGGGCCTCCCCGCCCTCCCAGCGGGCGGAGCCGTAGCGGAACATCTCCTCCGAGAACCAGTGGAGGGCCGGGTCCTTGTCCCCCTTCGGCTGTAGATAGCGCACGTCCGCCTCGAGCCCCAGCTCCCGCGCCTGTCGGAGCAGCCGCCCCGCCGAGACGCGGGAGAGGGCGTAGAGCTCGTTGTTGCTGTCCAGATCGTCCACCGTGAGGCAGACCGTGAGATCCACGCCTTTTTGCAGCAGGGCCTGCAGCACGGCCTGCTCCTGATAGGTAAAGTCGATAAAGCCGTCCACATAGACGCTGCTTGTCTCATTCAGATCGCTCTCCGGGATCTGCTCGGCCAGTACAGTCAGGCGGTCCGCCGGATCGGCCCGGCCGTTGGCCACCACCGCGTCGTAGGCCGCGCGGATCAGCGCCAGATCGTGGAGCTTATCGCCCAGGCTGTCGTCCACCAGCTGGGCGACCTGCTCCAGCCGCTCAGCGGAGACGCAGGCGCTTTTCAGCTCGTCCAGCGCCCCCAGCAGCATGGTCTGCAGCTCCACCTTCCGTTGGGCCGCGGTATAGACCCGCAGGCGGGCGCCCACCTGATTGAGGGCCAGGGCCATGCACAAAAGCCGCCCGCCCTTATCCAGGCTCTGGGCCGCGCCGCCGCCCAGGCGGCTGGCCAGACGCCGGGCCAGGCCCGTAAAGCTGAACACCTCGCCATAGAGGGAGAGGCTGTCCCCGCAGACGGCGCAGAGCTCCCGCTCCGCCTCATGGCTGTATTGCTCCGGCACCAGCAGGATCTGCCCGCCCCGCTTTTCCTCCACCGCGCGGCGGATCTGCGCCATGATGGCGGCGGTCTTGCCCGCGCCGGCCTTGCCCAGCAGCAGATGCAGCATGCCGATCCCTCCTTTTTCTTCTATTCAGAACGAAATTCTGCGTGATTTTCAATTCAAAAACGGTATTGTAATAATACCAAATCTGTATCCCCCCTGCAAGGTCTGCGTAAAAAACGCCGGCTTTCCCTTGCCTTTGCCCCTCGACTGTGGTATAAAATTTAAATAAACGTGGATGATATCCAAGTATTAGCAGGCACAAAGGAGGACTTATCATGAAACTGTCATCCAAAATGGCACGCTGCGGGCTCTCCCCCATGCGCAAGTTCAACGGCGAGGCCGCCAAGACCGTCGAGCGCGGCATCAAGATCTACCATCTGAACATCGGCCAGCCGGATATCCGCACGCCCCAGGCCTTTTATGACGCTCTCAAGTCCTTCAGCCAGCCGGTCCTGGCCTACGCCCCCTCCAGCGGCATGCCGGAGCTGCTTGACGCCGTGCGCGGCTACTATAAGCGCATCGGCGTGGAGCTGAGCCGGGCGCAGATCCTGCCCACCTCCGGCGGCAGCGAGGCTTTGCAGATGACCATGGCCACCATCCTCGACGACGGGGATGAGCTGCTGGTGCCCGAGCCCTACTATCCCAACTACCACACCTCCGTGACCCTGGCCGGCGCCACGGTCCATCCGATCCCCACCGACCCCAAGGAGGGCTATCGCTACGCCGTGCGCGAGCGGGTGGAGAAGGAGATTAACGCCCACACCCGCGCCATCCTGATCTCCAACCCCGGCAACCCCACCGGCTCGGTGCTGACGCCGGAAGAGCTGAAGCTCATGCTGGATATCGCGAAAGAGCACGATCTGATCCTCATCTGCGACGAGGTATACCGGGAGTTCGTCTACGGCGGTGAGCCGCTGATGAGCGCGCTGCAGTTTGAGGGCTACGAGGAAAACGTCGTGGTCATCGACTCCGTGTCCAAGCGCTTTTCCGCCTGCGGCGCCCGCGTGGGCATGGTGATCTCCAAGAACAAGGCTTTCATGTCCGAGGTCATGAAGTGGTGCCAGTGCCGTCTCTGCTCCGCCACGGTGGATCAGGTGGCCGCCGCTGCCCTCTACGCCCTGGATCCCAGCTATTTTGACGAGGTACGCGAGGAGTATCGCAACCGCCGCGACACCCTGATACGCAAGCTGCGGGAAATCCCCGGCGTGGTCTGTGAGGAGCCGAAGGGCGCCTTCTATGTGATGGCCGCCCTGCCCATCGACGACGCGGATACCTTCCAGCACTGGCTGCTCAGCGACTTTGACGACCAGGGCGAGACCGTGATGTTCGCCTGCGGCGAGCCCTTCTATGCCACCCCCGGCAAGGGCAAGAACGAGGTGCGCATGGCCTACACCATCAACTGCCGGGATCTGGAGCGCGCGATGGACATCCTCGCCGTCGCCATTGAGAAGTATAATAAGAGGCAATAGGAATTGCGCGCCGCCGCTGCCGGTGGCAGAACTGCGGCTTTGCGCTGCCGGGGGCAGAAGAAGCAAAGCCGCAGTTTCCGAAGCCGCGCCATTGGCGGGCCGAAGCGCTTAAGCGAGGCCCGGGAATGGCTTCGCGGCAAGGCGTTGGCGGGGCGCAATTTGTGCAGCGGTCGGAAAACGCAAGGAAAAGCGTAAGCCCGCAGCGTTTTCCGGGCACCGCAAACCGGAATTAGGCAACAGGGGCCGTAGGGGCGACCCTTGCGGTCGCCCGTTAGCCCGGTTGCGTGGGCGACCGAAACGGGCGGGCAAGAACGAAATCGAGGCAAAAACAGGGACGGAAATCCGTCCCTGTTTTCTGTTGCCTTAATCCCTAATGCCTGTTGCCTAATCCCTCACACCATCTGCCCCAGCACTTCCTCGCGGCTCGGGATCGAGGCCGAGGCGCCGGGCCGGGCAATGGCGATGGCGGCCGCCGTGGAGGCATAACGCATGGCCGTGGGCACGTCCAGCCGGCTCAGCACGCCGCCCAGGAAGAAGCCCGCGTAGGTATCGCCCGCGCCTGTGGTGTCCACCGCCTCGGCCGGGATCGCCGCCTGCCGGAAGCAGCCCTCCGCCCCGGCGTAGGCGGAGCCCTCGCCGCCCAGGGTCAGCACCACGCTGCCGATGCCGAAGCGCTCCCGCAGGGCCTGAGCCGAGCCGATGGGGTCGGCCTCCGCATCCGCGTGCAGCAGGGCCGCGCATTCCACCTCGTTTAAAAACAGATAGTCGATCAAGTCCAGCGGCAGCTTCTCCACCGCCTCATTCATGGGCGCGGGGGTCAGGGCCACGCGCAGGCCCTTCGCCTTCGCCGCCCGGATCAGATAGTCCAGCTCCCGGATCTCGTTCTGCAAGGTCAGCACGTCGCCCGCGCCGAAGGCCGTCAGCACCCGGTCGATCTGCTCCCGGGTGGTGCAGTGGTTGGCGCCGCCGTAGACCAGGATGCAGTTGTCGCCCTCGGCGTCGTTCTGGATGATGGCGTGGCCCGTGCGCACGCCGGGCAGCACGTCCACCCAGCGGGTGTCCACCCCGGACTCATGCAGCTCGGCGAGCAGAAAGCGCCCGTCCTCGCCGATGGCCCCGGCCAGGGAGACGTTCAGCCCCGCCCGGGCCAGGGCAATGGACTGGTTCAGGCCTTTGCCGCCGGCGAAGAGCCGCAGGTCCGTGGAGGAGAGGGTCTCCCCTTTCCGGACGAAATGGGGCACGGAATAGGTATAGTCAATGTTCAGGGAACCGAAGCACAGCACGTTCATGGATCTTCGCTCCTTTTCTCAGGCTTCCTTTGTTCCCATTATACACGCCTCTCGCCGCCCGGCGCAAGTCCTTCCCCGCTTCACGGCAAAGCCCGGCAGGAAATGTTTTCCGCCGGGCCCCGCGTAAAAGGAGTGAAAAGAGAGGATAAAATGAGTATGTGAGATTCAGTTCTGTTCTGCCAGATACAGGCCCACGCGGCTTTGGATCTGCCGGGCGGCCTCTTCGGCGCTTTTCTGTCCGCCCAGGAAGGCGTTCATTTCGCTGCGCAGGATTGTGAGCAGCGCCTCGTCCGTGTGTACAAGGCCGCGGCTCTGGTAGACCAGCTCCCGGATCTGTGCGGCGTCCTCGGCAGAGAAAGCGTCCTGGATCCAGCTGAGGCCACTGCCGCTGTCGATGGCATTTGCCAGTGCCCGTTCAAACTTGGCCTTGAGGGTGGGGATGCCCTGTGTCAGTTCCACGGTATCCGAACCATGGATCAGCGTACGCACGAAGCGCCATGCCGCCTCCTGCCTGGTTCCGGAGGCCAGGATCCCGATGCGGGTATTCTGCCCGCCGCTGCCGTACCAGGCGTCCGGGCTCTCCCCCTGGCGCAGGAAATAGCTGCCCGTGCCGCTGCTCTCGGGGAAGCCCACCAGCACATACGCGTCCTTCAGGCTGTTGCGGAAGCGGAAACGGGCGTCCGTGGCCAGATCGTAGGCGAGGTCGAGGAGCTGGGGACTGTCGCTGTATTCCCCGCCCGTGGGCAGCTCTTTCAAAAGCTGCAGCCAGTGGGCAAAGGCGGGGCGCTCAAAATCGCAGCTCAGGGTCTCCCAGTCGATGAACTCTGCCGTGGCGGCCCAGGCAAAGAGCGTCGTCAGCAGCTCCCGCTCCATATTGGGCCGGATCGGCTCCATCTCCGGGTGCTCCCGGATCAGGGTCTCGATCCGCTCCACCGTCCAGTCTTCCCCGTTGAAGCCCGGATGGGTCGCAATCGACAGCATGTTGAACTTGTCGGTGTACTCATAGAGCTTGCCCTGCTGCAGCATAAGGTCAAATAGCGGCTCGATGAAGTCCTCCCGGCTCAGGCTCTCGTCCGCGTCCAGGAAGGGCAGCATATCGGCGAGCAGCCCCGTTCCTACGGCCCGATCCGGTAAGATGCTGGTATCCAGCAGATCCAGATCGCTGCCGGTGGCCAGCTCAAGCAGCAGGCGATCCCGCTCGTTCTCGCTGTTAAAGACGAGCGGTTCGATCTCGATCCGATATTCCGGGTCGGTATTGTTAAAGCGGATGATTGCGTCCAGCAGCTCCATGCTGCAGGAATAGGAGACACTGGAATACTGGTACATCTCCTCGCTGCTGTCGCCGAAGCAGCCCAGCTTGAGCACCTTGCGCACCGGTACCTCGCCCGGCTCCACACGGATCAGGCCGCCGTCGCCGCCGGGATAGAAAAACACGCCCCGGGAGTTTTCCAAGCCCAGCCAGCCGCTCAGGTCCCCGTAGCTCAGCGCCACGTCCAGCCAGCTGAAAACCGGGCTGAGCTCGCCTCCGTCCGGGCCGCTGCTCCACAGCATCCGGTCGCGTTCATAAAAGATGTGACCATTGTTGCTGGAAAACATCACCGGCTCCTCACTAAGAGGCAGCGGCGCGCCGAAGCCGAGGGTCTGAGGGTCAAAGGGGGCATAGCCGTTTTCCGTCCAGTAGTAGGCCGTGCCGTTTACGTGGAAACCCAGCATGCCGCCCATATCCGGCAGCTCCGGCCGGGCCAGGATGTTCAGTTCCGGATCCACGACCCAGGCCGCCCCCGGCGAAACCAGCAGCACACGTCCCTCGTCCAGCGGGATGAGCCCGGAGAAGATCAGGCTGCTGGATTCGGTGCCGGCCGTGCCCTCAAAGGGGATACGCAGGCAGCTGCTCTCACCGCTTTCCCGATCCAGATGGAACAGATAATAGCCCAGGTCATCGGGAAATTCCCGCTTTTCCAGCTGCTCCCAGCTCACGCCTTCCCGAATCAGGGCCCAAAGGCAGCTCCCCGCCGGCTGAAGCTGAGCTTCCGCCGGCCAACGCGCGTCTCCGGTATCCAGGGGGAAGCGCTCCCAGCTGTCGGAGAGCGTATCATAGGCGACGCCCTCCAGCCCGCCTTCCTCCGTTTTCCGGCTGAGCCAGATCGTATCGCCGTCGCACGCCATGGCAGAGAAAAAGTTATCGATGTTCAGTGCCTCCGGCATCGCCACCCGGGAGGGCAGATAGCCCGGGACGGTCTGCACCGCCGCGGCAGGCTCGCCTGTGTTCTCTGTCTCTGTGTTCTCCCTCTGTATCCCGCAGGCGCAAAGAGAGAGCAGCATCAGCCCCGCCAGCAGCAGGCAGAGGGTTTTCTTTGCTGTCATATCGGTGTCCTCCTGTATTTTGTCTTTATTTGGAGTTTATGGTTTTTTCTTCCGCATCACAACATAAGATTTCTTAAGCTCATCGATAAAAACGCAGCATACTCACGTTTCGTTGCAGAAATCGAAACAAATTAAGAAATATTAAGAAAATCGGAGGAGCCGAGGCCCCTCCGTTTCTGTTTCCCTATCGCCGCAGGATCGGCTGCAGCTGTCTGCCCGCCAGGGCGGCCTCCACCGCCGCGCCCAGCAGGGAGAAGTCCGCCTGCAGGGAGTTGGGCTTTTTCTCCGGATCGTCCTGCCCGAAGGGCACAAAATAGAAGTGTTTCCGGTTTAAGAGCCGGGCGATGTTCTCCGCCGAGCCGGAGAGCCCGTCGTTGGTACTCAGGGCGATGATCACCGGGCGGCCGTTGCGCAGATGGGCCTTGGCCGCCATGGTTACGGCGCTGTCGGTGATGCCGTGGGCGAGCTTTGCCAGGGTGTTGCCCGTACAGGGGGCGATCAGCAGCGCATCCATCGGCCGGGCCGGGCCCAGGGGCTCCGCCTCCGGGATCGTGGTGACGACCCGCTTTCCCGTCAGTTCCATCAGCTTCTCGATATGTTCCACCGCTGTGCCGAAACGGCTGTCAGTCTCGGCCGCCGTATCCGACAGGATCGGCACCAGGTCGTAGTGCTCCGCCAGGGGCGCCGCCGCGCGAAACAGCGTCTCATAGGTACAGTAGGAGCCGCAGAGGGCCAGGCCCAGACATGGTTTGCTCACAACAGAGTCTCCTTTCCTTCCTCCAGCGCGGCCTCGATCTCCCGCCGCATCAGCCGCGCCGCCGCCAGCGGGCTGTACTGCCCCGGGAGGCCCGGCGCGATCAGGGCCCGCAGGCCGATGTTTTTCGCCAATTCCCGGTTGAAGCCGCCCGGCGGCGAGGCCAGCTCCAGCAGCAGCGCCTCCGGCGCGATGCAGCAGAGGGCCGCGTCGCTGAGCACCCGGGCGGGCACGGTATTCACGATCAGGTCAAACTCCCCGATCCGCCCCTCCAGGGCCTCCGGCTCCAGCGGCGTGTAGCCCAGCTCCGCGATCAGGGCCCGATCCGCCGCTTTCCGGGCCATCACCGTCACCTCCGCCCCCAGGCCCGCCAGCTTCCGGGCCAGGAGCTTTCCAATCCGCCCGCAGCCCAGCAGCAGGCAGCGGCTGTGGCGCAGGCTCCCCTCGCTCTCCCGGATCAGGATGCCCACGGCGGCCTCGGCCGTGAGGGCGGCGTTGCCCGTCACAAAGCCGGGGCGGCGCAGCAGATCGCAGAGGATCTGCCCGCCCTGCAGTGCCCGGGCGGCGCTCGCCTCCCCGAAGCCCCCGCCGAAGACCCACTGCTCCGGCCAGAGATTCTCCCAGAGCTCCTCCAGCGTCAGGTTCTGCGCAGAAAGCGGCGTGTTCAGCAGCGGTCCCTTCTCCGCCGGGACGGGCAGGATCACCGCGTCCGCCCCATAGAGGGCCGCCGGCAGGCAGCTGTCCCGGGGGATCTCCGCGGGCAGCAGGGCCTTTTCCAGCGCATAGCAGCGGACCCGGTGCCCGTCCCGCCACAGGAGCTGGGCCAGCAGGGCAGAGCGTCTGTCCCCGCCGACGAGTGCAACTTTCATCTCGGCACCACCTCCGGGCCATTCTATTCGCGTGGACAAATGCCGGTGCCTGTGTTACAATGGGGGCACTTTTGAGAAGTGAGGTGCTGGGCATGAGCAAAGCCGACGAGATCTTCATTCAAAACTGCCGGGATATCCTGTCCAACGGCGTCTGGGACACCGATCGGGAGGTGCGACCCCGCTGGGAGGACGGCACGCCGGCCCATACCGTCAAGAAATTCGGCATTGTGAACCGCTACGATCTGGCCGAGGAATTCCCGATTCTGACCCTGCGGCGCACCTACTGGAAGTCCGCCATCGACGAGCTGCTGTGGATCTGGCAGCAGAAGAGCAACAACGTGCACGACCTGCGCACCCGGGTCTGGGACGCCTGGGCGGACGAGAACGGCTCCATCGGCAAGGCCTACGGCTATCAGCTGGGCGTGAAGCACCACTATCCCGAGGGGGACATGGACCAGGTGGACAAGGTGCTCTGGGATCTCAAGCACAACCCCGCCTCCCGCCGCATCATGACCAACATCTACACCTTTGCCGATCTGAGCGAGATGGCGCTCTATCCCTGCGCCTATTCCATGACCTTCAACGTCAGCGGCAACAAGCTCAACGCCATCCTCAACCAGCGCAGCCAGGACATGCTGGCCGCCAACAACTGGAACGTGGTGCAGTATTCCGTGCTCACGCTGATGATGGCCCAGGTCTCGGACCTGGAGCCGGGCGAGCTTGTCCATGTGATCGCCGACGCCCACATCTACGACCGGCACATCCCCGCCATCGAGGAGATCATCTCCCACGAACCCAAGAGCGCGCCCCAGTTTTACCTGGACCCGGCGGTGAAGGATTTCTACGCCTTCACCCGGGACAGCTTTACGATCGAGAATTACGAGTATTCCGAGTTCACCGGGAAGATCCCGGTGGCGGTCTGAGGTGGCGGCATGGAAGCGATCGTAGCCGTATACAGCGACTGGGGCATCGGCCGTGACGGCACCCAGCCCGTGGTTTTGAAGGTCGACCGGGCCCATTTCCGTGAGCTCACCGCCGGTGCGGCGGTCATCGTCGGACGGCGCACCCTGGGGGATTTCCCCGGCGGCAAGCCCCTGAAGGGACGGGACAACATCGTTGTCAGCCGCCAGGCCGATCTGCACATCGAGGGCGCCCGCGTCGCCCACAGCACCGAGGAGGCCTTGGCGATGGCGAAGGACTATCCCCGCTGCCTGGTCATCGGCGGCGCCAGCGTCTATCGGCAGTTTTTTCCCTATCTGGACACGGTCCACATCACCAAAATCGACCTGTGCCCGGAATCCGACAGCTTTTTCCCCGATCTGGACGCGCTGCCCGACTGGGACGGCGAGAGCGGGGACTGGCAGGAGGAAAACGGCGTCCGCTATTGCTTCTGCACCTATCGAAAGAAATGATACTGAGGGCCCGCGCCGGAGCGCGGGCCCGTATTTTATACCGTTGTGAGCTCGGTGCCCGGGTAATAATGGGCCAGGATCTGCCGGTAATCCGCCCCGTCCCGGGCCATGACGTTGGCGCCGTACTGGCTCATGCCCACGCCGTGGCCGCTGCCGGTCACCGTGAAGCAGAAAAGCCCTTCCCGGTAGTCGAGAGAAAAGGCCGTGGAGCGCAGGGAAAAGAGCTTGCGCAGCTCCGTGCCTCGGACGCTCACGCCGCCCAGGCTGACCGCGGTCACCCGACCGCTGCCGTCCCGCTCCAGCGGGCCGATCCAGGTCTCCGGCCCGCCGCTGAAATCGCATTCGGGGTGGACGGAGAGCAGCGCATCCCGAAAGTCCAGCGCCGCGCAGTGGAGCTCCGTCACGTAGTTGGGCACCGTGTCGATCCCCTCGGGACTGGAAACGCTGATCAGATAGGGCCGGGGATTCCAGACCTGTCCGCTGTCCTCCGTCGCGCCGGCGGAGGAGGCGTGGAAGGCCGCGAAGATCAGATCCCCCTCATAGCGGAGAACCTGTCCCGCCGTGGCGCGCACCGCCTGGCGGAGCCGTTCGGCGCAGCTCTCCCAGCCCTCGCCCCATTTCTGGCGCATGGTATCCTCGTCCTGCCAGGCCTGGCAGTGGCTGGGATCGGCACAGATCTGGGCCTCGCCGTGCTTGTTGGCGGCGGCGCAGTAGAGGGTGTAGGTCCGGGCGGCCACGGCCTGGGCTTTCAGGGCCTCCATCTCAAAGGAGGCGGGCATCTCCCCGGCCAGCACGCCCACCAGATAGTCCTCCATCGCCATCTCCCGTATCTCGCCCTTCACCAGCACGCGCACCGGCGCTTCCTCCCGCGGCGCACTCTCCGGCAGGGGCGTCTCCTCCCTCGGCTCCGGGACAGGCGCCTCCCGCCCCGGGAGCAGCGCCGGCAGGAAAAAGGCGAGAAACAGGATCAGATAGGCCCCAACAGCGGACTTTTTCATGGCAAAAACTCCTTTGACCTTGACGGTTTGCGCAAATGAGTATAGAATACATATCTGGTTTTTATCCTTACATCTCTATGGAAACAGGTTTGTGATTATGCGAAAGAAAGCTTTGGAGATCAGCTTGTATGTGGGCGGCGCGGGCGCCTTTGGCGTGTTTCTGCGCTGGCTGCAGGACATGCTGGCTTTTAACGACGACGGGCTGGCCGATCCCAGCGCCTTTCACGTGCTGGTGCCGGCCTTCCTTCTGGCCGCCGCCCTCGTGTTCCGGCATTTTCTGAAGGTCTTTGAGAAGAACAACCAGACCCTGCCCGAGGATTACCGCCTCGCTTTTCGTAACGAGAGCCGGCTCTTCAAGCCCATCCGCTGGGCCATCGGCCTCATCATGGTGGCGGGCGGCCTGCTGGTGCTGTTGACCACGGAGCTGGACAAGTTTGCCTCTCTTCTGCGGGTGCTGGCCCTGACGGCGATGGCCGTGGGCATTACCTTCCCGCTCCTGATGTCCGCACCGGGCCAGGAGAAGAACAACGTGAACCTGCTCTGCGTCTTCTCCTTCCTGCCCATCCTCCTCTATGCGGTCTGGCTGATCTACGACTACCGGGCCAACGCCATCAACAGCGTCATCTGGTCCTATGTGATCGAGGTGCTCACCGTGATTGCGGCTATGATCGCCTTCTTCCGCATCGCCGGCTTCTTCTTTGGCGTGCCCCAGCCGAAAAAGGCCATGTTCAGCGCCATGTTTGCCGGGATGCTCTGCCTGCTGTCGCTGGCGGATGAGCGCTACATGGGACTGCACGTCATTCTCTTTGCCACCGCGCTGATGTTCATTTTTATGAACTGGGTGATGATCGAGAATCTGCAGCAGGGCGAAGCGAAAGCGGAAAAGCCCAAAAGGGACGATGGCTTCGATCATCTGTAATTCATAAACGAGCATAAAAAATTCTCTGTTCCGTGGGAACAGAGAATTTTTTTGCTCAAATCAGGCTTTTTGCTTTTCCGGGATGTTCACGATCCAGACGCCCAGGCACACCAGCGCCATGGCCAGCAGGCAGCGCGGGACGTTGAGGATCTTGCCCTCCCCCAACAGGAGGGCCGAGAGCACCACGCCGAAGACCGGGTTTAAAAAGGCGAAGACCGTGATGCGGGAGACCGGATGCCGCTGCAGCAGCAGCGACCAGATCGTATAGGCCACGGCGGAGAGGAAGCCCAGATACAGCATCAGCAGCCAGGCCGCGGGCCGGATGGCTTCCAAGTGTCCGCCGAAGAGGAGGGCCACCAGGGTCATCAGCGCGCCGCCGAGGGCAAACTGATAGCCGCTGAGCACCACGGGATCCTCCCGGGTGGAAAAGCGCTTGATGAGCACCGAGGAGCAGCCGTAGGAGAAGGCGGCCAGGATCAAAAAGCCCTCGCCGGTCAGGCGAAAGCCCCCGGCGCTGTCGCCGCCCAGGTTCACGACCACCACGCCCGCAAAGCCGATGAGGCTGCCGAGGATCTTTTTCCCGGTCAGCTCCTCCTGCCGCAGGATCAGCGAGGCAATCAGGATGGCGAAAAAGGTGCTGGTGGGCGAGGTGATGGAGCCCTTGAAGCCCGGTGCCTGGGAGAGGCCGATGTAAAAGAAGGTGTACTGGATCACCGTCTGCATCATGGCCAGGGCCAGGACCATGCCGCCGGAGCCGCGCTTGGGCCGCAGCACCCGGCCGCGCAGGAGGCTGCCCATCAAAATGGTCAGCACGCCGGCCAGAAAAAAGCGGATGCCCGCAAAGAGGATCTGGCTCATGACCTCGCTGCTGCCCACCTGAAAGAGCTGATAGCCCAGCTTGATGCAGGGGGAGGCGCTGCCCCAGAGCAGGTTGGCCGCCACCGCCCCGGCCAGGACGCCGGCGGTGGTGGAGAGAAAATCGGGTTTGCTGTTTGTGCTGTTCATGGAAGCTCCAGCCCTTTCCGATCGAGGAGCAGACCGTGCTCCCCGGCATAATCCAGCAGCGCCCGGTTGGCGGCCAGCTGGCTGCCCAGGCGCTCCGGGCAGAGAATCAGCCCCTCGCAGTTTGACAATACCGCCAGGGCCTGGGCCACGGCGGCCTCCCCCACCGGCTCAAAGGCCCGGTCAGTGAACACCCGGGCGGCCAGGGCTCTGGCCACGGGCAGATCCATGTCATTTTCCGGCAGCACGCCCGCGGCAAAGGGGATGCCTTTGCGGTGCAGCGCCCGATAGACCGGGATGCCGCTGCCGCCGCCGCCGAGAACGAAAATCCGGGGAGCGCCGCCGAGGGCGGGCGGCTCCACACTGCCAAAGCGCACGTCGTAGGTCCCCTGCTCCACGCCGTAGAGCCGTTCGGGGTAATCCCCGGCAAAAATCTCCTCCGGGCTGCCGCTCCGGTCGATTTTCCCGTCCCGGAGGCAGAGAAGCCGATCGGAGAACTTCTGGGCCAGATCCAGCTCGTGGAGGGAGAGGATCACCGCGATCCCCCGGCTCCGGGCCAGCTGCCGCAGCAGAGAGAGAAAGTCCAGCTTATGGCGCAGATCCAGGAAGGAAGTCGGCTCATCCAGCAGCAGGAGCTTCGGCTCCTGGCAGAGGGCCCGGGCCAGCAGCAGGCGCTGGCGCTGGCCGTCGCTGATCTGGGTGAAGGGCCGGTCCCGGAGTTCGAAAACGCCCACCAGCTCCATGCTCTCGCGCACAATATCCTTATCCGCCTCGCTGAGCAGGCCCAGGGTCCCGGTGTGGGGATAGCGCCCGGCGGCCACCACCTCAAAGCAGCGCATCAGCTCCGGCTCGGGCCGCTCGGTGAGCACCGCGGCGCTGAGGCGGGCGATCTCCCGCTCGCGCATCCGCTCGAGCTCCCGCCCGTCCAGCCAGATAGCGCCGGCGAGCGGCGGCAGCTCGTGCATCAGGGTCTTGAGCAGCGTGGTCTTGCCCGCGCCGTTGGGGCCGACCAGCGTGAGGATCTTCCCCGGCTGCGCCTGCAGGCACAGCTCCCGCAGCACCGGGTCCGCGCCGTAGCCGACGCTCAAATTCTCGGTATAGAGAATCGGGTTTTCCATTGGCTTCCTACCGTTTCTGCCGTCTGAGCAGCATGGCGATCACCACCGGCGCGCCGAAGACCGCCGTGACGGAGCTGATGCTCAGCTCCATGGGCGCAAAGGCCATCCGGGCCAGCAGATCACAGCCCAGGCAGAACACCGCCCCGCCCAGAAAGCAGGCCGGGATCATCCGCCGGGGCTGGGCCGTGCCGAAGAGGCTCTTGATCAGATGGGGCACCGCCACGCCCACAAAGGAGATGGGCCCGGCAAAGGCCGTCACCGCGGCGGCCAGCAGGCTGGAGAGCAAAATGAGCTGCAGGCGGAAGCTGCGCACGTTCACGCCCATGTTCCGCGCGTAGCCCTCGCCCAGCTGATAGGCGCCCATGGGCTTGGACAGGAGCATCGCCCAGCCGAGGCAGAGCAGCACCAGCAGCGCCGCAAAGCCCACATCGCCCCAGCCGATGCCGGCAAAGCTGCCCATGGACCAGTTGTGGAGGTTGACGATGTTGGAATCCTCCGCAAAGCTCACGGCGATCTCCGTGATGGCCGAGCAGACGTAGCCGATCATGACGCCGCAGACGATCAGCATGGCCATGCCGCGCATCTTGCGCGCCACCAGCAGGATCGCCCCCATGCACAGGAGCGAGCCGAGAAAGGCGGCCGCCACCATGACCCAGGCGCGCATCACGAGCCCGCGGCTCAGGCAGCCGATCATCGTGAGGGCCACCAGGAGCTTGGCGCCGGAGGAGATGCCCAGGACGAAAGGCCCGGCGATGGGGTTGGAGAAAAAGGTCTGCAGCAGATAGCCCGCCACCGCCAGCGCGCCGCCCAGCAGCGCCGCAGACAGCAGCCGCGGCAGACGGATGCTCCAGAGGATGCGCGCGGCCATGCCGCCCTCCTCCCGGTGCAGCAGGGCGCGCCAAAGCTCCGCCCCGCCCAGCGCCGTGCTGCCGACGCCGGCGTTCAGGGCCAGCAGCAGCACAAGCAGCAGCGCGAGCAGCGCGAAGCTCAGCCGATATCGCTTGATTCGGGGATCGTTCATGTCAATCGGTGTAAAAAGTTCATCTCCTCCGCGGCTGTGCCGCCGAGGATCTCCTGCAGCTCCGCGATCACCTGGGCCGCGGCGGAGCTCTGCTGGAACATATCCCGCTCCATGCACCAGACCTCTCCGTTCTTCACCGCCGCGAAGTCGGCCAGAAGGGGGCTGCGGTCCAGAAGCTGCTCGACGCTGTCCAGTTCCTCGTCAATGGTGCTGTTGTAGATCAGCACGTCCGCGTCCCGGGCGGCGGTATAGAAGGCCTCCATCTGCATGGTGACGCTGCCCTGCCTCGCCTGACTCTCCGGCAGGTTCAGCTCCGCGCAGCGCCCGCCGGCCAGCTCCACCATTTTGAGCACATAGTCCTCCGCTGTGCGGACCACCGCCGCGCCCTGGGGCGTGATGTAGAAGAAGGCCACGGTCTTATCGCTGCGCTCCCGGGCCTCCACGGCCTGGAGCGTCTGCACCTGCTGCGCGAAAAAGGCCTCCGCCTCCTCGAGCTTGCCGCAGAGCAGGCCGTAGAGCTTGATCCACTCCAGGCGGCCCAGGGGATGGGGCTCATAGCTGGAGCGGTCCAGCAGCAGCGGGAAGCCCAACTTTTCCAGCTTTTCCCGGATGTCCGGGGCGTGGAGGATCATTGTGTTCTCCACGATCAGATCGCAGTCCTCCGCCGTGAGCAGCTCAAAATCCGGGGCGCTGTACTTGCCCGCGTAGAGGATTTCGCCGCTCTCCAGCGCCTGGCGCATCTCCGGGATGCCCCAGCTGTCCGCCTTGGTGCTGCTCAGGCGCAGCTGATCCAGGGCGTCCAGAGCCAGGAAGAGATCCGCCGCCGCCGAGGAGGCCAGATAGGCCCGCTCCACCGGCTGGTAGAGTACCCTCTCGTCCGCGGCCAGATCGGCAGGCAGCTCAGATCCCTTGGGCAGGATGCGGTAGCGCTCCGTCCCCGCGACACAGAGCTTGGCGCTGCCGTCGGGGCAGAAGTCGACGGAGAACTGCTCGGCGTATTGCAGGGAAAGCTGCGAGGGGCTCTCCGCCGGGCGGAGGCTGGCCGAAGAAAAGCGCAGGCTGTAGTCGATCTCATGGGGCTTACTCATGGCGGTGGTGTCCGCCACGACCGCGAGCGCTGTGTCAAAGGCGCTCACCGGGATTTCAAAACGGGAATTGCCCTCGGCGTCCAGCGGGAAGAACTGCTCCTCCCCCACGCGCATGTAATCGTAATTGCGGCTGCCCCAGAGGATCTCCGCCGTGCAGCGGCCGTCTTTCACCGTCAGGGTCGTCGGGGAGTTCACGCTGGCGCGGCCGGAGCCGCCCTCCAGGCTGACTTCCACCGTATAGCGGCCGTCGGCCAGGCCCAGGCTCTCCGCCGTCGTCAGCGTTCCCTCGGCAAAGGCCTCCAGGGGCAGGGAATCGGCGCGGAAGACCAGGGTCCGGTCATACCAGAGCGCCTTTTTCTTGCTGAAGGCCGCGCAGGGGACGCCCGCGTCCAGGGCCTCCACCGGGAGCGTAAAGGTATAGCTGCCGTCCTCCCCGATCTCCGGGGCGAGCCAGGCCTCCTCCGAGGCCGCGGCGGCCTCCTCGGCCGGGCCGGGATAGAGATAGCCGTAACTGCTGCTGCCGATGGTCAGGCGGGCCGTCATCCCTCCCTCCTCCACGCACAGGACGCAGCTCTGGATCCGGAACATGGAGGAGCTGGAGTCCACCGCAACGGGGTATTCCCCCGCCCGGAGGCTCGCGGCGTAGACGGGGATCATTCCCTCCTCCACCACGGTTTCCACCGTGGTCATATCCGCCGCCGTGGCGACGCCGCCCTCGGCAAAGGCGCTCGTCTGTCCCAGGAGAAGGACGGCGAGCAGAATACTGAACAGACGTTTTTTCATCGGAATCTCCCAAGAAAGCAGCCGCGTCCGGGCGGCTGCTTTCTATTATAATCAGCTTGTGTTTACTTCAGGGAATCCATCGCCGCCTGGGCGTGCTGCACGAAGAGATCGCGGATCGCCTCCAGCTCGCCCAGACCGCTGAGCACGCACTCCACCTCGTAGCCCGCGCTCTCGAACACGCTCTTCCAGGAGTCCTCCTCGTCGCCGGCCATGTCGTTGTTGGCATGGTCGCCGGCCACGATCATCAGCGGGCGCAGCACCACGCGCTTGTAGTCGCCGGCCTGCACCGCCGCCAGCAGATCCTCCACGGAGGGCTCGGCCTCCACGGTGCCGATGAAGTAGTTGTCGTACCCGGCCTCGCTCAGCACCTGCTGCATTTTGGCGTAGACGCCGTTGGACTCGGCCTCCGTGCCGTGGCCCATGAAGCAGATGGCGGTCTCGCCGTCGTCATACTCCGCCGTGGCCTGGACAATGGCCTCGGCCACCGCGGCGAAGTCCTCCTCGCTGCTGAGCAGCGGCTCGCCCACGGCGATGGCCTCAAAGGCGTCGGCAAAGCCGGCCAGCTCGTCCACCAGGTCGTTGTACTCAAAGCCGTCCATCAGATGGGTGGGCTGCACCACCAGGGTCTTCACGCCGTTGTCGGCGGCGCGGTTGAGCGCCTCGCTCACGTTATCGATGGCCACGCCGTCCCGGGAGAGGACGTGGTCGATGATGATCTGGCTGGTAAAGCCGCGGCGGACGCTCCAGTCGGGAAAGCTCTCGGCGAGGCTGCCCTCGATGGCGCCGATGGTCAGGCGGCGGCTGTCGTTGAAGCTGGTGCCGAAGCTCACCACCAGCAGCTCCTGCTCGCCGATCCCATCCTGGTTGCGGGGATCGTCCAGCGAGGCGTCGCCGGTCTCGTAGTTCTCCTCGTCCTCTTCTTCCGCGTCATCCGCCGCGGCAAAGGAGGCCATCGTCAGGCTCAGCAGAACGCTGAGAGCCAGCAGGCAAAGCAGAAATTTTTTCATGTGTCGTTCCTCCAAAACAGATGTATTACAAAACCGGAGCCCGGAGGAAGCGCAGCACGAAACCGGCCCTGCCCGAAAGCAGCGCCAAAGGCACGGATAAACCGAAGTGTATTCGTGTCGGATGTACAGCCAAGTCCTCGTGGCTCGGGATTGCTCCCCGTACCTGAGACGGCGGCAGGTTTCCTGGCTCAGGGATCCTCGCGCGGCGCCGCCTTCCCGGGCCGAAGCCCAGTGACCTTTTTGGCGCAGCACTCCCCCAACACAGTGACGAGATCGCACAGGCTTTGCCCCTGTTTCCCTCTCTGCGGGTTTTTTCAGCCCGCATCGCTCCCCGGCCCTCCCGGCCCGGGGACACCGCTGTCCGCATATGATTGAGTTATTACTATGGCAATTTAATATTGCCGCAGTAATGTCGCCATGTTTTGCGGTTGCCGCGTAAGCGGCGAGCAAAACGGCATCTAAATCGGATTGTTCATGTGGCAATTTTTAATTGCCGCATGAATAATCACAGTTTATCACGGCCGCCCCGGCGCTGTCAACCAAAGGGCCGCAGCGCCGCAAAGGGGCGAATTTTTAAAAAAACTCCCGTCCATGTGTTTACAATTGGACAAAAGAATGTTAAACTTATGCTGTTCTATAGCGCTTACTTCTGTCCGCGCTATGGACGGAAGCAATCAATTTTTTGTATGGAGATGAAAAATAGACATGCAGAGACACTTCAAAACGATGGACGGCAACAACGCCGCCGCCCATGTATCCTACGCCTTTACCGAAGTCGCCGCAATCTATCCCATCACCCCGTCCAGCCCCATGGCCGACTACGTCGATCAGTGGGCCGCCCAGGGTCGGAAGAACATCTTCGGCTCTACCGTCAAGGTGCAGGAGATGCAGGCTGAGTCCGGCGCGGCCGGTGCGGTTCACGGCTCCCTGAACGCGGGCGCTCTGACCACCACCTACACCGCCTCCCAGGGCCTGCTGCTGATGATCCCCAACATGTACAAGATCGCCGGCGAGTTGCTGCCCGGTGTGTTCCATGTGAGCGCCCGTACCGTCGCCAGCCACACCCTGAACATCTTCGGTGATCACAGCGACGTGATGGCCTGCCGTCAGACCGGTTTTGCCATGCTGGCCGAGTCCAACGTCCAGGAAGTCATGGATCTCTCCCCTGTCGCCCATCTGGCCGCCATCAAGGGCCGCGTTCCCTTCCTGAACTTCTTCGACGGCTTCCGCACCTCCCACGAGCTGCAGAAGATCCAGGTCTGGGATTACGAAGACCTGGCCGACATGGTCGACATGGACGCCGTCAAGGCTTTCCGTGAGCGCGCTCTGAGCTCCGAGCATCCCACCATGCGCGGCTCTCACGAGAACGGTGATATCTTCTTCCAGAACCGTGAGGCCTCCAACAAGTACTACGACGCGGTGCCCGCCATCGTCGAGGAGTACATGGGCAAGATTAACGCCAAACTCGGCACCGATTACCAGCTCTTCAACTACTACGGCGCTCCCGACGCCGACCGCGTCATCATCGCGATGGGCTCCATCTGCGACGTGGCCGAGGAAGTCATCGACTATCTGAGCGCTCAGG
>CAMNKQ010000004.1 GCA_946542465.1 uncultured Clostridia bacterium
TATATGGCGCCATAGCCAAGTGGTAAGGCAGCGGACTGCAAATCCGCGATTCCCCAGTTCAAGTCTGGGTGGCGCCTCCAGCAAAAACGCGTGATTTGTTTATCAAATCACGCGTTTTTGAATGATGTTTGCCTTTGAGGCCAATGATGCCGCCCTTGGCAATGATGCGTGCTTCGCACATGATGTTTCCTGCGGAATGTGTGGAGCAAACATCACATCCTTGTGAGCGAAGCGAACAACATCATTTACGAGCTTTGCGAGAAAACATCATTTGCCGCCATCGGCGGCATCATCCTTGAGTATTTGCTGTTTATTATTACACGATGTGAAACGAAATCAGGGGTAAGGTGTATGAAAGAGAACAAACTCGCCGATATGTCCATGTCTTTTTCTGTTCAGATCATCGATCTTGTAAAAGAACTCAAATCCAAACATGAAACGATAATCTCCAATCAAATCGGCAGAAGCGGTACCTCTATCGGAGCTAACATATATGAGGCTAACTATGCCCAAGGGCCAAGAGATTTTATCTCCAAGCTTGAAATCGCACTGAAAGAAGCTAGCGAAACAGGCTATTGGCTCGATCTTCTGTACCGGACACACTACATTGACGAGACGAAATATCAATCGCTGAACCGCCTGTGCACTTCCATTCGAGTCATGCTGATTTCCTCTTGTCGAACAGTAAAAAAGAACCATCCGGCAGATTGAGCATTGTCAGTTTACCTTGAACTATCCCTCGCAATGGCCCGCTGCAAGTAATACGCTTGCAGCGATTTTTCATAAAAGGACGTGATTCCATGAAAAAAACACACATCGGCCCTGTGCTGATCCTGCTGGCCGGATGCTTCTGGGGCAGCATGGGGCTCTTTGTCCGGACGCTGCAGGGCCGCGGTTTCGGCCCGATGCCCATCACCTCCATCCGTCTGGTGCTGGCCGGACTCTTTTTCGCGCTGCTCCTGCTGCTGAAGGATCCCAAGGGCTTTCGCCTGCGGGCGCGGGATATCCCGCTTTTTCTCGGCCTGGGCCTGGGCAGCATTCTCTTCTTTACCCTCTGCTATTTCTCCGCCATCACTCTGCTGCCCCTCTCCACAGCGGCCATCCTTCTCTACACCTCGCCCATCTGGGTCACGCTGCTCTCGGCGCTGGTGTTCAAGGAGAGGCTGACCGGGCGAAAGCTCCTGGCCCTGGCGCTGGCCTTCGGCGGCTGCGCGCTGGTCTCCGGTCTCTCCGGCGGCGGCATCAGTACCCTCGGATTGCTGCTTGGTCTGGGCTCCGGTCTGGGCTACGGGCTTTACAGCATTCTCGGCACCGTCGCGCTGCGGCGCTATTCTCCGCTGACCGTCACCACCTATACCTTTCTGATCGCCGGGCTGGGTTCCTGTTTTGTCTGCCCGCCGGGGGAGACCCTGGCCGCGTTTCAAGCCGCGCCGGGCTCTCACGGCCTGCTGGCCCTGGGGCTCGCCGCCATGGCGCTGATCACCGCGGTGATCCCCTTCCTGTCCTATACCCGGGGTCTGCAGAGCGTCCCCGCCGGCAAGGCCGCGATCCTCGCCACGGTAGAGCCTCTGGTGGCCGCGCTCTTCGGGGCGCTGGTCTTCCATGAGGCGCTCACGCCCCTCTCCTGCCTCGGCATCCTGCTGATCCTCGCGGCGGTGGTTTTGCTGAACCGGCCGGGCAAAAAGGAAAAGGCCTGAGCCTTGGCGTCCAGGTTTTTCCAGTATAAAGCCCGCTTTCTTAAGATATCTTCACTTTTATTTTGGGCCACGTTGTTGTATAATGGCCTCAGTCAGAAAAAGGAGCGCGTAAAGCGAATGAAGAAGCCAGTCAAAATTCTCTTGTTTGTCCTGTGCGCCGTCTTTGCCGGCGTATTCCTCTTCAGCGGATGGAAGCTGTTCACCATGTGGAAGGGCTATCACGATTCCCGCCAGCAGTATGACAGCCTGACCGACCGCTACACCTCCGCGGCCACCCCGGCCCCGACGGCCGAGGCCTTTGCCGCGCCGGATCCGGCGGCCGCCACGCCCGCGCCGCAGGCGGCGGAGGTCTCCCCGATCTATGTGGACTTCAACCAGCTCCAGTCCGAAAACCCCGATGTGGTGGGCTGGATCTACTCCGAGAACACCAAGATCAACTACCCCATCGTGCAGGATCACAACAACGACAACTACTATTATCTGCACCGTGACATTCACGGCGACTACTCCGGCAACGGCATTCCCTTTATGGACGTCAAATGTGCCCGGGACTTTTCCAGCTACAACACCATCGTCTACGGCCACCACATGAACGACGGCTCCATGTTCGCCTCCATCAGTGACTACCGCACCGAGGGCTATTATGCCGAGCATCCCACCCTGTACCTGAACACCCCCGGGCAGGATTACCGGATCGACGTCTTCGCCGGCTATGTGACCGACGCCGACTCCAACACCTACATCATTTCCTTCCCGGACACCTCCAGCTTCCAGCTCTACTGCCAGGACATGAAGGCCCAGTCCGATTTTGCAAGCGATGTGGTGATCGAACCGGGCGACCGGATCATCACCCTCTCCACCTGTTCGTATGAATACTACGACGCCCGCTACGTGATCCAGGGCAAGCTGGTTCCGCTGGGCGTTGAGACCGGCGAGACCACCGTCTCCGCGGTCGGCTGATTTCCCCTGTATATTTTATAGTTGAGGTGATTTTGATGAAACTGAAAGGAAAAGCTCTCCTGAGCCTGCTTATGGTACTGACTCTCGTGATGCAGCTCTTCTCCGTCTCCGCCTTCGCGGAGGGGCAGATCAACGGCAGCGAGCCGCTGGTCTACGCCATTTACGCCAAGGATGAGAGCGGCGCCGTCGCTCAGATCCCGGCGGAGAACGAATATGTGCTGGAGAACAAGAGCTACAGCATCACCGTGGGCGAGAAACAGCTCAGCCGCTCCTCCAATGACGTGAGCATGAGCGATCTGATGAACAGTGATCTGTGCATCACGCCCCCCGACGGCTGGTACGTGGCCAAGGCCTGGCTCTACGGCGACAGCTTCGACGACAGCGTCGCGCTGCCCCTGACCGCCGCCAACCCCAACAGCACGCCCGCCACCGCCGTCACCCTGAACCGCAACGACTGCATCGCCTACGTGCAGGACGGCTGGAACAACATTTTTGACGATTCCCTCGTCGGCTCCTTCGGCGGCATGTACACCCTCGGCGTGTACTTTGAGCCGCTGGATGAGAACAATGTCACCGGCGGTTCCCACGCGGCCGGCGAGACCATCACCACCGAATACGGCGATCCCGCCCAGGGCTTTGCCGGCTGGGATCTCTACTATCCCATCAACGGCTCCCATGTCCTGCTGGACAGCTACGAGACCGTCACCCCCTACGCCAGCTTTGAGCTCAATGCCGTGTACGCCCCGATCTTCTCCGTGAAGGTACAGGATCTGACCCTCGCCGAGGGCACCTCTCTGAGCGACGCCTATGCCATGCTCCAGGTGGAGACCCTGAACGCCGTGCCCGGCTACAGCCTGGCTGACACCCAGATGAGCATTGAGGGCGCCCCTGATCCCCTGGCCGCCGGCCAGTATACGCTGATCGTCTCCGGCCGTCTCGTGGCCGACAACGGCAAGGCCGTCCAGCCCCGCGACGTCATGCTCAGCACCCAGGCCGGCACTCTGACCGTCGAGGCCGCGGCTGTGCCCGCGGAACCCGCGCAGGAAGAGATCGTGATCGATGATCAGTCCGCGTACGTTCCCGAGTCCGTTCCCGTCTATGTCCCTGTGGCGCGCAGCATCAGCGTCTCCGGCAGCCCCTACACCCAGAACACCGCAGACGGCGTCAGCCTCTATCTGGACGACGGCACCGCGGACTTCAGTTATGACCTGACGGTGGACAGCATCTCCGTCGACCCCGGCTGCTACACCGTGTATGAGGACAATGTGTCCCTGGCCAACTGGTATCTGGACGACCTCAACGAGGGCGACCACAGCGTTCACCTGAACTTCTCCAACGGCGATTACGCCGATGCCACCTTCTCCGTGGCCGCGCCCGCGCCCGTCGTCTATACTCCCACCGTGACCGGCAGCCCCTGGACGCGCGGCAGCGCCGAGGGCGTCAGCTTCGACTTTGGCGACGACATCTATGAGTTCACCGCTCTGAGCCTTGGCGACAGCCCGGTGGACGCCGCCAACTACAGCATCGATAACGGCGCCGTCGTTCTGAACGCCGCCTATCTGAACACTCTCGCCGCCGGCGAGTACGGCGTCCACTTCGATTTCAGCGACGGCTACGCCGATGGCAGCTTCGCCGTGCAGGAGCCCGCGCCTGTCGAGCCCGTGGTCTACACGGTCAGCGTGACCGGCAGCCCCTGGGTCCGCAACAGCACGGAGGGTCTCCGCCTCAACCTGGACCGGGAGATCGGCCAGTTCACCGCCCTGAGCATCGACGGCAGCCCCCTGGATCCCGCCTACTACTATGTGGACAGCTCTCTGGACAACGCCTTTATGGTGGCGCCCGATTATCTGAACACCCTGTCCGCCGAGACGCACAGCATCCGCTTTGATTTCACCGACGGCTATGGCGAAGCCAGCTTTGTCGTGGAGGAGCCGGCCCCGCCCGAGCCTGTGGTCTACGCGATCATCGGAGCTGACCAGAGCCCCTGGATGATCGGCAGCAGCGAGGGCTTCCACTTCCAGTTCGATAAGGAGCTCGGTTCTCTGACCGGCGTCACCGCCGATGGCAGCGCCCTCTCCGCCGACAGCTTCAGCGCCTCCGGCACCATCGTCACCCTGACGCCCGCCGCTCTGAGCTCTCTGGGCGTCGGCACCCACAGCATCGACTTCCTCTTCTCTGACGGTCATACCAGCGCCCCGGGCAGCCTCAGCATCGAGCAGACTGTGGTCGACTACAGTCTGACGGTCTCCGGCTCTCCCTGGGCCAAGAACAGCAGCGAGGGCATCACGCTGACGGTTTCCGGCGCGGATATGAGCCAGCTTCTGTCCGTTGAGGTGGACAATGCCGCGATCTCCTCCGAGAACTACAGCATCGGCACGGATATCGTTCTGAGCAGCGCGTATCTGCAGCAGCTCGCCTCCCAGGATCACAGCGTCAAGGTCGTGTTCTCCAACGGCTCGGCCAGCGGCAGCTTTACCGTCGCCGACCCTGTCTATTACCACTATGGGATCAAGTCCGTCTCCGGTTCTCCCTGGACCAAGAACAGCGACGCGACTGTCCGCATCGCCATTGACGCCGACATGAGCAAGCTTGAAAGCGTCGAGATCGACGGCAGCGCCGCCGACTACACGCTGGACGGCGACGCGGTGGTGCTCTCCGCCTCCCTGCTCCAGAACCTGAGCTCCGCCACCCACAAGTTTGTCGCGAAGTTCAGCGACGGCGAGGCCGAGACCTCCATCGAGATCAACGATCCCAACCCCATCGAATACACCCTCACCGTGAGCGCCAGCCCCTGGAAGAAGGGCACCGGCATCGGCCTGGACTTCACCGGCAACGCGGACATGAGCAAGCTCACCTCCGTGGCGGTGGACGGCGCCCCCATTGCCAACGGCTATGGCGCCACCGGCGGCACCCTCTCCCTGACCTCCACCTATCTGGAGACCCTCAGCGTCGGCAACCACAGCCTGAAGCTGAACTTTAGCGATGGCTTTGCCAACGCCGCCTTCACCGTGGCCAAGGCCGATCCCATCGAGTATAAGATCATCGCCGTGAACACCAGCCCCTGGGTCAAGGCCAGCCCCGCCGGCATCAGCTTCAAGATCGACGCCGACGCCGTGAAGTTCAGCTATGAGGTGTTCGTGGACAACAACAAGATCCCCGGCGCCGCTTTCTCCACCACGGCCGACCGCACCACCGTCACCATCAGCGCCAGCTATCTGGAGAGTCTGAGCGTCGGCAAGCATGAGATCAGCTTCAACTTCAACGACGGCTTTGCCAAGGGCAGCTTCAGCATCGAAGCCCCGGCGGTGACGCCTCCTCCCTCGCCCAGTCCCTCCCCCATCTCCTACGGTTTCCTGGAGGGCACCAGCACCCGCTATATCCGCGGCTCGGCGGATGGCATGACCCTGAAGGTCAACGCCGATATCAGCAAGTTCAGCTTCCTCGTGCAGATCGACGGCAACCAGATCAGCGCGGCCAACTACTCCGTGACCTCCGGCAGCACCGTCGTCACCCTGGCGAGCGCCTACCTGAACACGCTGGCCGTCGGCAGCCACACCATCGTCATCAACTTCAGCGACGGCGCCGCCACCGCCCTCTTCACCGTGGAGGAGGCCGCGCCCGAGACCACGCCCATCCCCTTGCGCATCACCGGCCGGAACGTCAGCAAGACCTATGACGGCGCCGCCTACAACCTGGCCAACTACGGCGCCAACAACCAGGGTGTTACCGCCACCTTCCATCTGGTGCAGAACGGCCAGTGGGTCAACCAGGCCGTGAACATCGGCAGCTACGACATCTATCTGGACTCCGTTCAGGCCGCCGACACTTCCCGGACCTATAAGGTCGTGGTCTACGACGCCAACGGCAACCTGGTCTCCAACGACTTCAAGAACAACTCCGTCAAGGTCGGCACCCTGTCCATCACGGGCACCCGCGCCGTGGTCGTCACGGTGAAGGATCAGTCCTGGACCTACGACGGCCAGGCACACCAGCTCGACCCGAGCGCCTACACCGTGGAGGGTCTGGACCCCGGCGACAGCCTCAACATCAAGCTCACCGCGCTGGACGCCAACGGCCGCACCGTCGGCAGCATCATCAACGCCGGCAGCTATAACATCAAGGCTGAGTACACCGGCGGCGCCAACGCCAGCAAATACAGCGTGACCATCGGCAACATGGGCAAGCTGACCGTCAGTCCCTTCAAGCTGACCCTGACCGCCGAATCCGCCTCCAAGGCCTATGACGGCACCGTGCTGCGCAACAGCAACGTGAAGGCCACCGGCCTTGTCAGCGGCCACAAGTTCCGCTCGGGCGACGGCGTGAAGTTCTCCGTCTACGACGCCAAGGGCAACCTGATCAAGAACGGCCCCGTGGAGGTCGGCACCTACTCCAAGAAGGTCACCGAGGTCCACATCGTCGACGCCAACAACAGCGAGGTCACCTCCAACTACGACATCACCCGCGTGGACGGCACCCTGACCATCATCGCCAGCGGCAACAACAGCCCCAAGACCGGCGACCAGAACAACCTCACCCTCTGGATCGTCCTGCTGCTGATCTCCGCTCTGGCCGTGGCCGCCGTGCTGATCACCCTGCGCCTGCGCAGCAAGAAGCTGCGGGCCGCCCGTGACAAAGCCGGCGAAGCCCCCAGCGAGCAGACCCGCCGGGTGAAGCGGCAGTAAGAAACGCAAACACCCCATAAAAACAATCCGCCCGGAACCGTTTCGGTTCCGGGCGGATCTCTTTTTTTATTCTTTTTATTCCTCGCTGGTTTTCGTCTGGAAGGGCACCAGCCCGGTTTTGCCCAGGGCCAGCATCACCGCCGGGATCAGCACCAGATGGAGGAGGATGCCCGGGATCGCCTCCAGCAGCGCTCCGGCCACGAACATCTTGAAGGTGAAGGGCGCGCCAAAGCCCAGCAGCGCGCAGCGGGCCAGGCCCCAGACCACACGCCCGGCGATCATGGCGGTGATGAGCGCGACATAGCAGGAGCGCAGGCAAAAGTAGCCCTTGCGGAAATACACCAGACCCGAGACCAGGCCGTAGGTGGCCAGCTCAAAGGCCATGGCGATGCCGTTGGGAAAGAGCACCGGCATGCCGAAGAGCGCCCCGCGCAGCAGGGGCAGCGCGAAGCCCAGGGCGATCCCGTAGGGCCAGCCGCAGATCAGCCCGCAGAGGAAGACCGGAATGTGCATCGGGCAGAGCATGCGGCCGATCTGGGGGATCTGCCCGGTCAGGAAGGGCAGCACCAGCCCGAGGGCGAGCAGCATGGCGGTCGTGGTCAGGCGACGGGTTTTGGATTGCCTCATACTTGGTTTCCCTCCTGTTTATACGATTCTTCACTAAAACGATAAAAATCGGTATTACTTGTGCTTTCGGCCGAGAATGTAATGGAACCAGGCCAGGTATTCCGCCCCGAGGCGGCCCACCAGCTCCTCGGCCTCGCCGGGCTTCCGCTGGGCCAGATACAGGCACTGCTGGGCCAGCTGATAGCGCCGGGCGACCGAGAAGCGGGCGATCTCCTCATCGGTATAGCGGCCCAAGCCCTCCAGCTGCTCCTGGGCGCGGAAGAAGCGGAGGAAGGCCTCGGCCGTGTCCTTGCCCACGATGGGGCCCAGCAGGGAGAAATCGTTGCCGGAGGAGTCCAGCACGCGGGAGACCATCTCCCAGCGGCGGGGATCGGCGTGGCCCTCCGTGCCGGTGTAGGCCGTGCGGAGGTAGAGGTCGTTGTTGGCCAGAAATTCCAGCACATAGGGGTTGAGACCCTTGTTCACCGCCCAGGGCATCCAGTTTGCCACGGTGGTGCGGATGTAGATATGGGCAAAGCGGCCGAAGAGCGGCTCGGCCAGATCGTGGGCCGCGCTGGACTCGCTCCGGTCGTTGCCGGCGGCGACGATGCGGGCGTTGGGCGGCAGGGGCCAGCGGTTGTTCACCACCCGCTCCAGCACGATCTTGAAGATGACGGACTGGGTCTGCTTGGTGGCGTTGGTCAGCTCATCGAAAAAGAGGATGTGCAGCTCGCCGTCCTCACACAGGCGCTCCAGCTTCACCAGCCACACGGGCTTGACGTCGATGATCTCGTCCCGGCTCTCGTTGTAGATGGCGCGGCCGTTGATGGTCTCGGGCGTCTCGTTCACCAGCTCGATGTCCAGCACCTGGGGATCCAGCTCCTTGACGCGGTCGCTCTTGCCGTCGCCGGAGAGGCCGTGGAGAAAGACCGGGATGTCCGCCTTGACGTAGGCGGCGATCAGGCTCAGCTCATCGTGCTCCTCCACGCGGAAGGCCGCGTTCTCCGGCAGCGCCTCCGGCTCCGTCCAGCGCAGCTCCTCCAGGAAGCGCTCGTCCAGCCAGGCCGCGGCCTCCTCCCGGCTCAGGCCGCCCAGCAGGGCCGTGCCGCTGAGCAGCAGGCGGTTTACCGCATCGTAGTACCAGCGCACCGGGCGCAGCTCGAGAAACACGCTCTCCCCCTCGCTGAGCACCGTCCCGTCCGAGAGCTGGACATAGCCCGTGGCCCCGCCCTGGGGCGCCGTCAGGCGCAGGATCTGCCGGCCGCCCAGGCGGTAGACCGGGCAGTCCTCCCCGTTCAGGCGCAGCACCCGGCCCGTTGCGGCCAGGCTTCCCTCGGCGTACTGCTTCGCCGCCATGTCCCGCAGCGCCGCGTCCAGGATCGCCGTGGGCCAGGTCCCGAACTCCGCCGTGGCCAGATCGCCGCTGCGGCGGATGTTTTTCAATTCCTTCTCCTCTCCCGGCTCCAGCAGGAGCGCCGGGCGCAGCGCCGCCTGGGCGCAGTCGTTGAGGCGTCCGAAGCGGTCGGCGCAGTCGCCGCCGCTCAAATACCAGTTCACGCTGCCGCTGTCCACGGTAAAGCCGTCGTCCACCGTCGTCAGCAGCACCAGATCCGTGGCCGCCGCCATGGCGCCCACCGCCTGAAACAGGGGCAGGGGCCGGTCGAAGACCTGCTCACGTGATAAGAAAATCGATCTCATTCTTCTCTTTCTCCTCGGGTTGTTTCACATAGATCACGCGCCCGCCCTTGGGATGGACGGGCATATCGCTGTAGATGAGCCAGATGGCGTCGCAGCGCTGCTCGGGCATCTCGGCATAGCCGTCGGTGAAGATGATGCGGGTCTCGGCGTCGCCGGTGAAGGCGTTCACCGCCGCCTCAAAGCTGGTGCCGCCGCTGCCGCGCAGCTCCAGATGCTCGATGTCCTGCTCGCTGCGGATCTCCTGAAAGCCGTAAAACTCGGTGTCGAAGCAGCCGACGCGCACCACGGCGTCGTTTTGCAGCAGGCCCTTTACGCCGCGCACAAAGGAGCGCAGGAGATTGGCGTCCACGGAGGCGCTGGTGTCCAGCAGGATCTCCGCGTGGGGCACCGGATAGGAGCGGAACTTCTCCCGCAGCATCCCGTCCCGGATCGTATCCCCCGGGAACCAGTCGTAGTCCAGCTGGAGGCTGGGCTCCAGCAGCTCGGCCAGGCCGGCCACGGCCTCCGCCAGGCCCGGGTCCTCGATCTCCCGCTCCCTGGCCCCCTGCTCCACGTCGGCGATCTTGCCCTGTCGGGAGACCTTGGGGCGGCGCACTGTCCGGACCGACTCCTCTTCCTCCTCGGGCTTTTTCTCCTCGTTTCCCAGCAGCAGGCTGTAGAGCTCCTCCGCGCTGCGGCCGATGGCCTCGGGCGGCAGCGTCAGGCCCGCGGGCAGGGAGAAGCCGTCCTCCAGCAGCATGGCGTTGACCACCGCGTCCGCGGCCCGCTTCCAGGTCTCCGGCTCCTTGCCCTCGCCGCGGGCGGCGTGGGCCAGCTGGATGTGCAGCAGCTGCTGGGCCAGATAGAAGCGCTGGCTCTCCTCCGGCAGCTCCCGCAGGAGGCGGCCGTTATAGCAGATTCGTTGTCCGTCGTTGTCGACGGGTTTGGCGTCCGGGCTCTCGCGCAGCTCCAGCACGCGGATGATCTCCCGCCACTGGGGATAGCGCTCCGCCAGTTCCAGACGCAGGGCATTGATATCCATGGTATCTCCGATAAAACGGCAGGCGGCGCAGCCGCCGCCTGTCCGCCCAGGTATTATTTTTCCGGTTTCGTGACCCAGTAGGCCAGGACCACCGTGAGCAGGGAGAGGGACACCGCCGTGGCGATGATCGTCGCCTCAAAGCTGAAGGGCAGGACCTTCCGCAGCAGGAACACCGTGCCCAGGGCGATCAGATCCACCGCCGTGCGGGCCGTGTTGGCGCCGAGCATGGCGGCGTTGGTACTCTTTTTCAGCGCGGCCTGGTTGATCTTCAAATTGACAAAGGCGGCCAGTGCGCCCCAGAGCAGCCCGGCCAGCGCCCCAAAAACATAGTTCATGTCATCTGTCTCCTTTTGGGATGGAACTGTTAGTCAATTGCGAAACTCGTTTCGCAATTGAGGACTCATGCTTTCGTCGTCACAAGCTCCCTATCGCTCGCTTCCGTGAGTAACACGAAAGCTCGTTCAGTCCGCTGCTCCTCCTCTCAAAATCAAAGCATCTGCTTTGATTTTGCAAAGGAAGAAGGAGGGAACAGAGCGTAGTTTTCGCCATGCCTGGCGGAAACGGAGCGGCGTGAGCTTCTTCTGACGTCGGCATGAGGGCTCGCTTGGCTCACCTCAAAAACGGATTTCAATACCCTGCGGGGCAAGAATCCAAGCTTGTTTGCGACTTTCGCAACCGGCTAGGTTGGAACTGCTGTCAGTCTATCACAAAGATGCCGAACCGTAAACGCTGTTTTTTAAATTTTTGCCGTCTTTCCGCCCGGCCCTGCGCAGCGGAGAAGTCTCTCCCGGGCTTGAAGCGGCCGGGGCGCTGTGGTATAACAGGATCAAAGACCGCAGACGGGAGGCACCGCGATGAACATCACCCAGACCTTTTACGACAACATGGCCAGCCGGTACGACAAGCTCTTTTTCGACTGGCAGGCGACGACGCGGGAGCAGGCCCTGATCCTGGAGCGGATCTTCCGCGACCAGGGCTTTGACCGGACGGCCCGCGTGCTGGACTGCGCCTGCGGGATCGGGACCCAGGCGATCGGCCTGGCCGCGCTGGGATACCCGGTGACAGCTTCGGACATCAGCGAGGGAGAACTGGCCGAGGCGCGGGAACGGGCGGCAAAAAACGGCGTGGCGATCCGCTTTGCCCGCGCGGACTTCTGCGCCCTGTCGGAGAGCTTTGCCGAGACCTTTGATATCCTGATCGCCATGGACAACGCCCTGCCCCATATGCTGACTGCCGAGGCGCTGGCGCGGGCGGTCGGCAGCATTGCCGCCCAGCTCCGGCCGGGCGGGATCTTCGTCGCCAGCATCCGGGATTACGACAGCCTTCTGCCAAGCAAGCCGCCCTATTCCCCGCCCTATATTCACAAGACGGATAAGGGCCAGCGGGTCTCTTTCCAGACTTGGGAGTGGGCCGAGGAGAACTACCGGCTGACGCAGTACATCATCGAGGACGAGGAGGCGCTGCAGATCAGCAAGTTCGCCTGCGAATACCGGGCGACCCGTCGGGAGGAGTTGACAAAGCTGCTTCTGAACGCCGGGTGCCGGGAGGCAGTCTGGAAGTTTCCCGAGGAGACGGGCTTTTACCAGCCCATTGTCGTCGCAAGGAAATAAGCACGGTGCCCGCGCTTCCGGTCAGTGCAAAACACGTATAAGGAGCGGCAGCCGATTTTCTCTCGAAAGTCGGCTGCCGCTCCGCTGTTTTTTTGAAATTAAAACCGGATCGTGAGCACGTTCATGCCCAGGATGTTCTGGTATTCCAGCTCCCGCGCCGTCTTGAACACGATGCGCAGGCCGATGTTTTTGGTCGGGTCCTCCCCTTCCGCCAAGCGCTGGCGCTCACCGGGGTCAAAGGGCTCGCAGTCATCCTTCAGACGCAGGATCACGTCCTCATTTTTATGGACGACACGCACGTCCACGCTGTGGCTCTTTTTGTCTTTCTCAAAGCCGTGCTCCACGATATTGCCCGCCATCTCCTCCATGGCCAGGCCGGCCAGATAGGCGCGGCGCTCGTCGACCCCCTTCTCCCGGCAGAAGTCCTGCACCCGGCGGGAAATGGTGATGACTTCGCCCATGTTCCGCACGGAGAGATCCATGCGCTCCGTGTCCGGGGCGCCGAAGTCCGCCGGGATGGCCATGAGCTCATCCATATTGCGGGGGAAGCCTTTTTTCTTGATCCAGGCATAGGCGACGATCACAAGCAGCGAAACGACGCCGTTGAGGACATTGGCGATATAGACGCTGTTGAGCCCCAGGGGCCGGATCAGCAGGGCCGAAAAGGCCGCCACGCTGACCACGCCGTCCAGCAGGGAGAGGAGATGGACCAGGCCCTGTTTCCCCGAGCTCTGCCCGTAGCAGACAAAATGCATGCAGATGACGCTCAGCGGCATGCACAGCGGCAGGATCCGCAGGCCCCAGGCCGTCATCTTATAGACCGGCTCGGCAGGATTGCGGAAGAAGATCCGGGTCATCGGGACGGCACAGGCGATCAGCAGCAGCGAAATCAGCGACATTAAGGGCACAAAGCGCCGGAACATCACGCGCATCACATCGGTGAGCGTGCGCCGGTCCTCTTCCCCGATGCTGACGCTGATCATCATGCGGGAGACCGCCAGCATGCCCGCCGGGATCGCCCAGAAGGCGGCCAGGAGATTGTTCGCCGCCGCGAAGGCCGAGATTCCCATCGATCCCACAAAGGCCTCGATCAGCCAGTTGACGATCAGGCCGCGGGCGGTCTGATAGCCGTTGTTGAGAGCGCCCGGCACACCGACCCGCAGAATTTCCCCGGTCTCCTTCCACTCCAGGCCCGTCGTCCTCACCTTCAGATGGGACTTGCCCGAGAGGAAATACTGCGCCTGCACGATGAAGAAGATCCACAGTCCCAGAGAGGAGGCCAGCGCCAGGCCGAGGGCGCCCATCCGCAGCACCTTGACAAACAGGACATTCAGCACCAGATTGACCCCGATGTAAATCAGGCTCGCCACCGTTGTGAGCGTCCCTTTATTCTCCATGGAGAGGAAGGCCGAGAGCTGATTGCCCAGCATCAGCGGGAGAACGCCGATCGCCTGCCCCAGCAGATAGCGGTTAAAGTGCGGGCGGACCAGCCGGTCATGGGTGAAAAAGCCGGTCAGGTCGAAGCTCCCCAGGATCAGGAACAGCGCGACAAACACGAGGGAGAGCTGCGTGGACACCGCGATATCCACGGAAAACACGTTCTGGAGCTTGTCCTGCTCGTTCCGGCCCATGTACTTGCCGCACAAGATGACAGAGCCGCCCATCAGCATCGTGCAGATCGCCATAATCAGCTGATTGACCGGGCCGTACAGACCGACCGCGCTCATGGCGTCGATCCCCACATAGTTGCTGGCAAAGTAGCTGGCCAGGATGCCGTTGATCGCGCCGACCGTCGCCAGAAGGATCTGGATCGGCAGCAGGCGGAACATCACCTTTGCCAGCATCTTCATCGTCGCAGTTTGCTTGTTTGATTCTTCCATCTTCCTTAGCCCTCTCTGTAAGTCCAAGGCTTCTCTTATTCGTTCGCCAGCAGCGTGTTGAGCCCGGTGATCTCGAAAATCTCACGGATCATATCATTGGCCTTTACCACCCGCATCGTGCCCCGATGCCCGAGAGTCTGAACCGTCCAGATCAGGACGCGCACTCCGGCGGAGGACATATACTCCAGCTTCTCAAAATCCAGGACAAGCTCCTTCACGCCAAAGAGGCTGTCCCCCAGTTCCTTTTGGAATTCGGGCGCGCTCTCCGAGTCCAGGCGACCCTCCAGGGCGATGTCCAGGCGGCTGTCGGTCATGGTTTTCACGGTTTTCATCTGTCCGTCTCCTTCTCTCCTCGGTTTCCCGGACTTCTGCGGAAGCCCGGCTCCTGCGATTTCTTTTGATTATACTCTCTTGTCTCTGCCATTTCCATTCTTTTTGACGGCATTCGCCCGAAAAGCCCTTGTCGGGTAGATGCCCTTTACGCCGGTCTCGAAGCTCCGCCGCCCCGGTATTCCAGGCAGAGCATGGTCAGGTCGTCAAACTGCTTGGCCTGCGCGGTAAAGGCGTCCACATCCGCCTTGACCCCCTGCAGCAGCGACTTCGGGTCGCCGTCCGCGGTTCGGTTCAGCGCCGCCTCCAGCCGGTCCATGCCGTAGAACTCCCCTGCGGCGTTGTTCGCCTCCGGCACGCCGTCGGTATAGACAAAGACCGCGTCCCCCGGTTCCATCCGGATCTCATAGTCCCGGTATTGGGACAGGTCCAGCGCGCCGACAACAAGCCCGTGCTTATCCTTAAAGATGCGGAACACGCCGTCCCGGCCCCGGATGACCGGGTACTCGTGCCCGGCATTGGCGCACTGCAGCACGCCGCTCTCCAGATCCAGAATGCCGAGCCACACCGTGACGAACATCTTGGAGTCGTTATTCTGACAGAGCTGGGCGTTCACCGCGCTCAGGATCTCGCTTGGGCTGCCGCCCAGCCGGGCGCGATAGTTTAAGAGGATCTTGGCCGACATCATAAAGAGCGCCGCCGGCACGCCCTTGTCCGAGACATCGGCGATCAGCACGGCCAGATGCCCCTCGTCGATCAGGAAGAAATCGTAGAAATCGCCGCCGACCTCCTTGGCCGGCGTCATGCTGGCATAGAGGCAAAACTCCTCCCGGTCCGGGAACTGGCTGGGCAGCGCGGACTCCTGGATCTGGGCGGCGGTGCGCAGCTCGGTGCTCACCCGTTCTCTCTCCGCCGTGACGCGCTCCAGGTTGTCGGTGTAGTCTACGATGCGCGTCTCCATGGATTGGATATCCCGGTAGAGATCGCCGATCTCGTCATTTGAGCTGGGCGGAAGCCGCAGGATGTCATCCCGGGTGAAGGCCCTGCCCGCCTCGCCAAAGCGGGTGGCGGCCTCGGCCAGCTTCCGCAGAGGCCGCACGGCGGTGCGATTGAGCAGGAGGGTGGCCGAAAGGATCGAGATAATCAGCAAAACGGCCACAAAGATGAGGCACTGCCGCAGGAACAAATAGCGCTCGTTGACCACGTCGGTCATGTCAATGTCCACACCGGCGACAGCGACGGCCTCCCCCGTGTCGTGGTCCACGACCGGTACCACCGCGGTAAACAGCCAGCCGAAAGAGGAGCGATAGGACAGCGGCGGGATCTCCACATTTCCGGAATACCGGGCAAATTCCGGGATTGGCTCTTCAACCGTGCCGATGTACAGGCAGTTCTCATCCGGATCCACGAGATTGTAGGTCGTGCCGCCCTCACAGTACTGGTAATAGACGCTGTCCATGGCAAACAAGTCCTTGATGACCTGGATCGCGTTCAGCAGGTATTCATAGTCGTCCAGCAGGGTGTATTCCGTCTCGGCCGCCATCGCCTCTCCCTCTGTTTTCGTTATTTCCGCCGCCTGCAGGTCGTCGATACACGGTCGCGTCCGGAGCCAGTCCTTGATGATCTCCTCGTCGTTGGCCGCTTCCGCCCGAGCGTGTACTTCTCTGAATTCCTCCGTGTTGATTTGATTCCAGAAGTTCTTCAGCACAGGCGGTTCCGAGTTGCGCGAGGCGGCAACGGCCGCATAGTAAAGCTGCTGGCTGTAGCGCTCGTCCGCCCGCTGGCAGAAGAAGTAATAGCTGATCAGCATTAGGCCCAAGGCGACGGCCAGAATACTGCCGATCACCAGAGCCGTCAGTTTCACTCGTATGCTCCGTCTACGCGGTGAACGCTCCATCGCTTTCCGCTCCTTTATCGTTCAAGGGGCCCTCTGGTCTATCCCTCCGGGCGCGGCCCGCTTGTGGTGCTCTGCTTGTATCCCTTGTCAGGCTTCTCACATGTCGCAGCGGCGAAAGTAAGACTTGACAACGTACTGGAACCATGTAACATTGTTATTATATCACAGGAGCACTCCGATCGCATAGAGCATCCGATAAAAAAACGAAGATCCTTTTCCCTCTCTGACAAAAAAACGAAAAAAAGGACAGAAGTGTGCGAGCGTCTTTCGACGCGAGTGCGCGCGCTGGGCTGCATCCCCTCTGTCGGCAAAGCCTTTTGGCTTTGTCGACAGCTTAAAAAAAGAATTGCCTATGTGACGCTTTTGTGACAAAAGTCGTGGTATGATGCAGCTGTAAGCAAGAGAAGCGGAACACAAACCGTCGACTTCTCAAATATGAAAGGAGATAAAAACAATGTCTGACGAAATCAAAGTCAATGCAAGCGAACTCGAGGATGTCACCGGCGGTGTCGGCAGCTGGCAGCAGTATGCAAAGGGTCCCTTTGTCAACTATGGCAGCTACATCGTCTACACCGTTGTGAGCGGCGATGCTCTGTCCGGCATCGCGATCCGCTTCGGCGTGACCATCGGCCAGATCCAGAGCTGGAACGGCATTGCCAATCCCGATGTGATCCGCGTCGGCCAGAAGCTCACCATCTATCCCACCATCATTCGCTGAGCGTAAACAAACAAAAAATACCTCCGCTGTCCACAAAGGACAGCGGAGGTATTTTTCTTCGGCATAAAGTCAGCGCACCGGGAAATACTGAAAACAGAGGATCGAAATACGATCCTGTTTTTAGCCGATTGCGAAAGTCGTAATCAAGCTTGGATTTTTGCCCTGGAGGGTTTTGAATCCGTTTTTGAGGCAGCTTTGCCGCTTCAAAAACACCCCAAGCCGAGCATCCCGACGCGCGGGAAGCGTGCGACGATCCGAGCTTGCCATGCGAGGCCTCGCGCCGTCGTCAAACGAAACTCACTCCATTTCGCTTCCGCCTTTGGGCGAAAGCTCCCTATCCATTCCTTCCGTTTTCCTCTCAAAATCAAAGCCGATGCTTTGATTTTGGTAAGGAAGAAGGAGGGAGCAGAGCGGAGTTTTCGTCATGCCTGACGGAAACGGAGCGTTGCGAGCTTCTTCTGACGTAAGCGCGAGTCCTCAATTGCGAAACGAGTTTCGCAATTGCCTAGATCCTGTTTTGGAAAGGAGAGTCCCATGACAAGCAAAGAACTTCTCTATGTGGAGGACGCGCTGGCCCATGCCCAGCTCCTGAAAACCCAGTTTCAGGCCGCGGCGGCTCAGCTGCAGGATCCGACGCTGCGCGCCCAGGTGCAGAAGCTGGCCGACAGCGAGGAACAGATCTGCCGGCAGATCTACCATCTTGTGTGAGGTGAAGAACAATGGATGACAAATGCATTATGGAAGGCCTGCTCAACAGCGTCAAGTCCAGCTGCAATCTGCTGGCCTATGCCTCCATGGAGGCCGCGACGCCGAACGTGCACCAGACCTTCCACACCGCGCTCAACAGCGCCCTTGGCATGCAGAACAGCCTCTATTCCGATATGGCCAGCCGCGGCTGGTACGCCCCGGAACAGGCGCCCCAGCAGAAGATCGACCAGGTCAAGCAGAAATTCGCCAGCGTTCAATAAGTCTGAAACGTCCGCCCTCTTGGGGGCGGACGTTTCAATGTGTAGACAAAGCTCAAAACATGTCATTCCGAGCCAGTGCGCACACTGGCGTGGGAATCCGTTCTCCGGTAAAAATGTCAGTGAACATGCAGTTTTCGGGGAATACGGATTGCCACACCAGTGACGTCGGTCACTGGTTCGCAATGACAAAAACCGACTTTGTCGACAGCTTGAGACGTCCGCCCCCAAGAGGGCGGACGTTTGCTGTTTTTACGGTTTGGGCAGCTCCACCACGCTCACGCGCGGCCCGGCGGGCCGGAGCTTCTCCTCCGCCATGGCCGTCTGCAGTTCCGCTCCTTCGTCCGCCATCACCGCCGTGCAGGCGATGCCCCCATCCCGGCGGTAGATGAGATCCAGATCCTCCGCCCGGAGGGCCTCCCGATAGGGGTTGAGGGAGGCGTTCACCATCGCCAGCCATGGCTCCAGCTCCAGGATCGTATAGCTGTAGCCGTCCACGGTGTCCAGCGCCGTGGGCGCGGTATAAAAGCGGATGTCCTCGCTCTTGCACTGGAGCGTCTGGCGCAGGAGCCAGGCGATGTTCCCGGCCGAGACGTTGGTCTCCAGATGCTCGGCCAGAATCTGCACCACCTTGGGGAGATTCGGGATCTTTCCCAGGCTGATGAATTGCTCGGCGCAGCTTTTCAGGAAGCGCTGCTGCATCTCGATCCGGCCCAGATCGGCGTTGGAATAGCCGCTGCGGTAGCGGCACAGGCCCATGGCCTGCTGCCCGTTCAAGAGCTGCTCCCCGGGTTTCAGATGGATGCTGAGGCCCTGGCTGCGGTCCTCATAGTCCATGGCCATCGGCACCTCGAAGCGCACGCCGCCCATGGCGTCGATCACCTGGCGGAAAGCGTCCAGATCCAGAATGGCATAGCAGTCCGGCTCGAAACCGGTGAGACGGGCGATCTGCCGGCTCAGGCTCGCCGCGCCGCTCTCGTTGTTGTAGGGCCCCATGGCATAGGCGGCGTTGATCTTGCGGATCTTCCAGGCGGTGTTGATCATCGTATCCCGTGGGATGGACACCACGTCGATCCGGTGTTCCCCGCTGTCCAGGCGCGCCACCATCAGGGTGTCGGTGTTGGCGTTGCCGTCGTCCTGCCCGGCCAGCAGCAGGGTGTAGACGCCGTCCCGCCGGGCGGACACCGGGGCCGTCTCCGTCGGCTGCGGCAAAGGCGTCGCCTCGGGAAGCAGGCGGTTCACCGCCAGGACCTCCGTCCTCTCTGGCGCGCTGGCCGGCTCCGGCGCCCGCTCCCATTGAAGATAGCTGCACAGCGCCGCCGTCAGGATCAGCACCGCCGCGCTCAACCCGCCGCGCAGGATTTTCCCTTTTGTCGTCTTGCTTTGTTCCATACCGCACCCCCGGCTCATGCCCTTGTTCGTCGGTTATAAGCTATTCGCCGGGCCGCCGACTTATGAGCCGAGCGATAAAACGCACAAAAAGCCCCTGTCGAGAATCGGAAAAACAGGTAAAATTTCCTATTGACTTCAATACCAAAAAGTGCTAAAGTGTTGGCATATTCAAGAGGAGGACAGAAGGATGATGCTTCGTTACGCCGCACGATATTACCGCTATTCTTTTTTGTAAAAGAGGAATAGCTGTTTGTGCTGCTCGAAGGGCCTCCGCTTTTTTGATCTGTCAAACCTGACGCCGCATGGACATGTACCGCGCGGCGTTGTTTATTTGTTTGAAAGGAAGGACTACCATGAAAAAGATTCTTGCTCTCGCTTGTGCCCTGTGCATGATTGTTGCGCTGGGCGCCGCCTCCGCTTCCGCCGCCGACAGCTATGAGGTCGGCATCTGCCAGTTGGTGCAGCATCCCGCGCTGGACGCCGCCACCCAGGGCTTCATCGACGCTCTGAATGAGGAGCTGGGCGAGGGCGTTGTCAGCTTCAATAACCAGAACGCCTCCGGCGACTCCGCCAACTGCGCCATCATCTGCAACCAGTTCGTCTCCGACGAGGTGGATCTGATCCTGGCCAACGCCACCCCGGCCCTGCTGGCCGCGCAGGCTGCCACCAACCAGATCCCCATCCTGGGCACCTCCGTCACCGACTATGCCAGCGCCCTGGACTTTGACGAGGACGAGTGGACCGGCGCCACCGGCACCAACATCTCCGGCACTTCCGACGGCGTGCCCGCCGAGGAATATGCCAAGCTCCTCAACGAGCTCTTCCCCGATGTGAAGAACGTGGGCATCCTCTACTGCTCCGGCGAGCCCAACTCCAAGTTCCAGGCCGACCAGATCCGCCCCTTCCTGGAGGAGATGGGCTACACGGTCGCTGACTACACCTTTGCCGACTCCAACGACGTGGCCGCCGTCGCCAACAACGCCTGCGACGACTGCGACGTGCTCTACATCCCCACCGACAACACCGCCGCCTCCAACGCGGAGCTCATTAACAACGTGGTGCTGGAGAAGAAGATCCCCGTGGTCGCGGGTGAGGAGAACCTCTGCGCCGGCTGCGGCTGCGTGACGCTGTCCATCTCCTACTACGATCTGGGCCTTGTCACCGGTCAGATGGCCGCCAAAATCCTGACCGGCGAAAGCGATGCCGGCGAGATGCAGATCGAGTACGCCCCCTTCGAGAAGAAGTTCAACGAAACCAACTGCGAGATCCTTGGGATCGAGGTCCCCGAGGACTTCATCGCCATCGAGGTCGAGGAAGACGCCGCCTGATCCTCTTTCCCTTGGCATAATGACGGGCCTGTTGCAAAATGCAAGTCGCCTGTCATTCCGAACCAGTGTCGCAACACTGGTGTGGGAATCCGCTTCCTTTTCAAGAGAAAACGGATTGCCACAGCCCCTGGCGGGGCTTCGCAATGACACGTACGGGCATTTGGCAACAGGCCCATGAGAACGCTTTAAGGAGTTTCGTTTGTGAGTATTGCTGCTTATTTCGCCTCCCTGAACCTGCTCAAGCTGGTCAAAAACCTGCCGGGCGGTGTTTCCCAGGGAATCATCTGGGGCATCATGGCCCTGGGTATCTATATCACCTTCCGCCTGCTGGACGTGGCCGATCTGACCGTGGACGGCTCCTTCACCACGGGCGGCGCCGTCACGGTCATGCTGATTCTGGGCGGCTGGCCTGCCTGGGCCGCGCTGCTGGCGGCCCTATGCGCCGGGCTGCTGGCCGGTATGGTGACGGGGCTTCTGCACACCAAGCTGGGCATCCCCGCCATTCTGGCCGGTATTCTGACCCAGTTCTCCCTCTATTCCATCAATCTGCGCATCATGGGCATGTCGGCCAACAAGGCCGTCAGCGTGGATAAGTACCACCTGCTGCTCTCCTCGCGGCACATCCCCGCTGCCATCCTCACCGGGGCGCTCATCGCGCTGGCGCTGATCTCCCTCTTCTACTGGTACTTCGGCACCGAGCAGGGCTCCGCCCTGCGCGCCACCGGCAACAACCCGGCCATGAGCCGGGCCCTGGGCATCAACATCGACAACATGAAGGTGCTGGGCCTGTCCCTCTCCAACGGCATCGTCGCCCTGTCCGGCGGTCTGCTGGCCCAGTATCAGGGCTTTGCCGACATCAACATGGGCCGCGGCGCCATCGTGATCGGCCTGGCCGCCGTGATCATCGGCGAGGTGATCGGCCACGCGATCCTCGGCAAGCGGATGAACTTCTACGGCACGCTGACCTTCACCGCCATCGGCGGCGTGATCTACTATCTGGTCATCGTGGTCGTGCTGTGGCTGCGCCTCAACTCCAACGATCTGAAGCTCTTCACCGCCGTGGTCGTGGCGCTCTTCCTGGCCGTCCCCTATCTCCGCGCCCAAAAAACGAGTTCCTTCGCCAAGCTGCGCCGAAAGGGGGGCTGAGCCATGCTGGATCTGCAGAGCATCTCCAAGACCTTTAACCCCGGCACCATCAACGAGAAAAAAGCCCTCAACGGCCTCTCCCTCCACCTGGATCCCGGCGATTTCGTCACCGTCATCGGCGGCAACGGCGCGGGAAAATCCACCATGCTCAACGCCATCGCCGGCGTCTGGCCGGTGGATGAGGGCCGCATCGTCCTCGACGGGAAGGACATCACCGCCCTGCCTGAGCACAAGCGCGCCAGCCTCATCGGCCGCGTGTTCCAGGATCCCATGATGGGCACCGCGCCCAACATGCAGCTGGAGGAGAACCTGGCCCTGGCCCTGCGCCGCGGCGAAAAGCGCGGCCTGCGCTGGGGCGTCACCCGGGACGAGCGCGGCTCCTACCACGAGGTGCTGAAAACCCTTGGCCTCGGCCTGGAGGACCGCATGACGGCGAAGGTTGGCCTGCTCTCCGGCGGCCAGCGCCAGGCGGTCACGCTGCTGATGGCCTCTCTGCGCAAGCCCAAACTCCTCCTCCTGGACGAGCACACCGCCGCCCTGGACCCCGCCACCGCCGCCAAGGTGCTGGAGCTCTCGGACAAGATCGTGGCCGAGAACAAGCTCACCACCCTGATGATCACCCACAACATGACCGACGCCATTGCCCACGGCAACCGGCTCATCATGATGAACGAGGGACACATCATCCTGGACGTGCGCGGCGAGGAGAAACAGCATCTGACCAAGCAGGAGCTGGTGGAAAAGTTCGCCCATCTCTCCGTCACTGCTCTCGACAGCGACCAGGTATTGTTAAGCAAGTAAGAACCGAAACACAAAAGCGGAGCAGGTTTTCCCTGCTCCGGTTTTCAGCTTGTCAAAAAAGCCTCGCAGAGTTTTTCGCTCGCAAGCGAAAAATCAGTCAAATCCGTTTTTTCCGGGGGCGTGTACCTCGGAAAAAACACCTCTCACCCTGCAAGTGTGCGAGTGTCTCCCGCAAACGAGTGCGCGCGGCAGGGTGCAGCCCCTCTGTCGGCAAAGCCTTTCGGCTTTGTCGACAGCAAAAGCGGAGCAGGTTTTCCCTGCTCCGTTTTTTACGTTGTTCACTTTTCCGGGAAATACCCTTCCAGACCGATCTGGTTCTCCTGGGCCCGGATTTTCTCCTTCCAGCACTTGTGGCACATGGCCACATAGCTGTCGTTGCCGCCCAGCATGACCTGGCTGCCCGCGGTGACGATCTTTCCCGCGCCGTCGATGCGGGCGTTGACCGTGGCCTTCCGGCCGCAGGCGCAGACGGTCTTGATCTCGGTCAGGGAGTCGGCCAGCTCCATCAGCCGCTGAGCGCCCGGGAAAAAGTGGGTCAGAAAGTCGGTGCGCAGGCCGAAGCACAGCACCGGCAGATCCTCCTCGTCCACCAGATCCCGCAGCTGGTCGATCTGCGCGGGGGTGAAGAACTGGGCCTCGTCGGCGATGATGACGTCATGGCGCCCCGCCGCGTGGTAGGCCGCCTTCACGTCCTCCTCCGGGGTGATGACCCGGGCCGAGCACTGCAGGCCGATGCGGCTGCGGATGATGTCGGCCCCATCCCGGGTGTCGATGCTGGGCTTGATGAGCCAGACCAGCATGCCCAGCTCCTCATAGTTGAACTTGGTGATCAGCGCCTGGGCGGATTTGGAGGAGCCCATGGCGCCGTATTTAAAGTAGAGCTTGGCCATGCTTATTCCTCACTCTCCAGATGGGCCCGCACCCGCTGGATGACCATGTCCAGCGCCACCAGGTTGTGCCCGCCCTCGGGGACGATCACGTCCGCGCGGCGCTTGGAGGGCTCCACAAAGGCCTCGTGCATGGGCTTGACGGTGCTGAGATACTGGCTGATCACGCTCTCCAGGCTGCGTCCGCGGTCCCGCACGTCGCGCACGATGCGGCGCAGGATGCGCACGTCCGCGTCCGCGTCCACAAAGATCTTGATGTCCATCTGATCGCAGAGCTCCCGGTTTTCATAGATCAGGATGCCCTCGACGATGATGACGCGGGTGGGCCGGATGGTGACGGTCTGATCCGTGCGGTCGTGGATGGAATAGTCGTAGACCGGACACTGGATGCTCTTGCCCTCTTTCAGCAGCTTCAGATGCTCGATGAGCATGTCCGTGTCAAAGGAATCCGGATGGTCGTAGTTGAGCAGGGCCCGCTCCTCATAGGGCATGTCGTGATGGGCCTTGTAATAGTTGTCGTGGTGGATGACGGAGACGTCCCCGCCAAAACGCTCGATCAGGCGTTTGGTGATGGTGGTCTTGCCGCTGCCGGTGCCGCCGGCGATGCCGATGACCATGATCTTGCTCATGTTCATGTCCTCCTGCGTCATTTTCTATTTGTATTCTACCATATTCGACAGGGCTTAGGCAATAGGACAAAGCTATTTGACTTTTCGCTTTCTATCCTCTATAATTTTTTATAAAGGAAGCAAAAATTTTCACATAGGAGGAAACAAACATGTCCATTCCCACTCCCCATATAAACGCCAAGGTGGGCGAGATCGCCAAGACCGTGCTGATGCCCGGCGATCCCCTGCGCGCCAAGTTCATCGCCGAAACCTTCCTCACCGATCCCGTCCTGGTCAACAACGTCCGCGGCGTCCAGGGCCATACCGGCACCTGGAAGGGCGTGCCTGTGACGGTCATGGCCTCCGGCATGGGGATCCCCTCCATCGGCATCTACAGCTGGGAGCTGTACAATTTCTATGACGTGGACAACATCATCCGCATCGGCTCCGCCGGCGCCCTGCAGGACGATCTGAAGCTGCGGGACGTGGTGGCCGGCATGGGTGCCTGCACCAATTCCAACTACGTCAAGTCCTTCGGCCTGGGCGAGACCGCGACCTTCGCCCCCATCGCCGACTTTACCCTGCTCTCCAAGGCCGTGGAGGCCGGCAAAGAGCACGGCGTGGACGTGAAGGTGGGTAACCTCCTCTCCTCCGATACCTTCTATGCCGCCGAGGGCTGCGGCAAGAACGATCAGTGGAAGCGCATGGGCGTGCTGGCCGTGGAGATGGAGTCCGCCGCGCTCTACGCCAACGCCGCCTACGCCGGCAAGCGCGCCCTGTGCATCTGCACCATCTCCGACCACATCTACCGCCCCGAGGACAATCTCCCCGCCGAGGAGCGCCAGAACTCCTTCACCCAAATGATGGAGATCGCTCTGGATACGGCGGTGAAAATGGCCCAGCTCTAATTCCCTCATATTCTTCTTGATTTGTCCCGCTTCGCCATGGTATAATTATTCTGTTAAAAGGCGGAGTTTCGAGCTCTGTCAAAAATAATAACATATGGAGGAAAAGCATGAAAAAGATTCTTTCTATCGCTCTGGCCCTGTGCATGATCTTTGCCCTGGCCGCTCCCACCGCGTTCGCGGAAGGCGAATGCAAAGTCGCGATGATCACCGACTACGGCGATATCACCGACCAGTCCTTCAACCAGACCACCTATGAAGCCTGCAAGGCCTTCTGTGAAGCCAACGGCGTGGACTTCACCTATTACAAGCCCGCCTCTGACTCCGATGAGGACCGTATCTCCATGATCGAGAAGGCCATCGACGACGGCTTCACCGTCATTGTGATGCCCGGCTTCGCTTTTGCCCCCGCCATCGCCGCCACCGTCGAGGACTATGACGATGTGACCTTCATCGCGCTGGACGTCTCCGAGTTCGACCTGACCTCCGCCGGCCTGGAAGAGCTGCCCGACAACCTCTACTCCGCTGTCTATCAGGAAGAGCTCTGCGGCTACATGGCCGGTTACGCGGCTGTGAAGCTCGGCTACACCAAGCTCGGCTTCCTGGGCGGCATGGCTGTCCCCGCTGTTGTCCGCTATGGCTACGGCTTTGTTCAGGGCGCTGACGCCGCTGCTGCCGAACTCAGCGCTGACGTGAGCATCAAGTACGCCTACGGCAACCAGTTCTACGGCGATGCCGACATCACCGCTGCCATGGATACCTGGTATGCCGACGGCACCGAGGTCGTCTTCGCCTGCGGCGGCGGCATCTACACCTCCGCTGTCGACGCTGCCAAGAAGGTTGACGGCAAGGTCATCGGCGTTGACGTTGACCAGGCCGGCGTTATCCAGAACTATGCCGAGGCCGAGGATACTTCCATGACCATCACCTCTGCCATGAAGGGCCTGGCCGCCACCGTCAATACGGAGCTCGCCGCTGTTCTGGACGGCAGCTTTGAGGGCGGCAAGGTTGAGAACCTGGGTCTGGTCTCCGAGATTCCCGAAGAGAACTATGTCCAGCTCGCCGGCTCCACTCAGTTCTCCGATGCCTTCAGCGTTGAGGATTACACCGCGCTGGTCGGTGCCATGCTCAAGGGCGAGATCGTGGTCTCCAACGACATCACGGTCAACGCTGCCGATCTGGCCACTGTTGTGACCGTCAACGATCTGGGCAACCTGAAGTAATTGTTCTCCGCACATAGAAGGGACAGGCTTTCGGCCTGTCCCTTCAAGCTGTCGACAAAGCCAAAAGGCTTTGCCGACAGAGGGGATGCAGCCCAGCGCGCGCACTCGCGTCGAAAGACGCTCGCACACTTCTGGGCTGAGAAGTGTTTTTTCCGAGGCGCATGTCCCCGGAAAAAACGGATTGGATTGATTTTTCGCCTTGCGAGGCGAAAAACTCTGCGAGGCTTTTGCTTCAATAGAGTTTGTCTACAGTCTGAAGGGACAGGCTTTCGGCCTGTCCCTTCTTCTTTTCCCCGTTCTGCGGCCACATTTTTCTTTTCGTCCTGATTCGGTTTTTATTTACAAGCCCCCGCCTTTTGTAGTATTATAGAGTATAGAATTTTATACTGATATCTGATAGGAAGGTCGGAAATGATTTTCGAGCCAGAATTGCGCCAGACAAGGCGGACTCCGCAGAGCATAATGGAGATATATGGTCAAGGAGGCCAACGCAGTATGACACAATTCTGGCCGGAAAGAATCCGAGATTTCTATCAGATATCAGTATTATATAAAAATTCAGGAAGAGGGAGGTAGATACGCTTGGATTACCCATACGCAATTGAAATGCTTCACATTACGAAGCGTTTCCCTGGTATCATCGCCAATGACGATATCACATTGCAGCTCAAGCGGGGCGAAATCCACGCTCTGCTGGGTGAAAACGGCGCCGGCAAATCCACTTTGATGAGTGTTCTGTTCGGTCTGTATCAGGCGGAAGAGGGTATCATCAAGAAGGACGGGAAAGAGGTCAAGATCAACAATCCCAATGACGCCAACGATCTGGGCATCGGCATGGTGCACCAGCACTTCAAGCTGGTGGAGTGCTTCTCGGTGCTGGACAACATCATCCTGGGCGTCGAGCCCAACAAGGCGGGATTCCTGCAGAAGAAAGAGGCACGGGAAAAGGTCATGGCCCTGTCTGAAAAATATGGACTGGCCGTGGATCCGGACGCGCTGATTGAGGACATCACCGTCGGTATGCAGCAGCGTACCGAGATTCTCAAGATGCTCTACCGGGACAACGAGATCCTGATCTTCGACGAACCCACCGCGGTTCTGACCCCGCAGGAGATCGATGAACTGATGCAGATCATGAAGAATCTGGCCGCCGAGGGCAAGAGCATCCTGTTCATCTCCCACAAACTGGCCGAGATCATGGCCGTGGCCGACCGCTGCACCGTGCTGCGCAAAGGCAAGTACATCGGCACGGTGGAGACCAAGAACACCACGATGGAGCAGCTCTCCGCCATGATGGTGGGCCGCAACGTCAACTTCCATGTGGAGAAAAAGCCCTGTACACCGGGTGATGTGATCCTTGATGTACAGGACATGAGCGTGGCCTCCAAAGTCCACAAAAACGACGCCGTCAAGCACGTTAGCTTCAAGGTGCGGGCGGGTGAAATCGTCTGCATCGCCGGCATCGACGGCAATGGCCAGACGGAGCTGGTTTACGGTCTGAGCGGTCTGGAGCCGCTGAAAAGCGGCAAGATCCTTCTCAATGGCAAGGATATAACCCACGCCTCCATCCGCAAGCGCTCTACCTCCGGCATGAGCCACATCCCCGAAGATCGGCACAAACACGGTCTGGTGCTGGACTATTCCCTTGAGTACAACATGATCCTGCAGCGCTACTTTGAGCAGGACTTTACCAGCCGCGGCGGTTTCCTGCGCCGCCCCAACATCCGCGAATACGCCGACCGACTCATCGAGCAGTATGACGTGCGTTCCGGTCAGGGCGCCATCACCACCGCCCGCGCTATGTCCGGCGGCAACCAGCAGAAGGCGATCATCGCCCGTGAGATCGACAAGGATCCCGATCTGCTGATCGCTGTGCAGCCCACCCGCGGTCTGGACGTGGGCGCCATCGAGTACATCCACAAGCAACTGGTCGCCCAGCGCGACGCCGGTAAGGCCGTTCTTCTGGTCTCCCTGGAGCTGGACGAGGTCATGGACGTGCCCGACCGCATCCTGGTCATGTACGAGGGTGAGATCGTCGGCGAGCTTGACCCGAAGACGACCACCCAGGAGGAGCTGGGCCTCTATATGGCCGGCGCCAAGAGAGATGAGGTGAAGGCATGAGAAAAGCACTGAAAAACAACGCCGTCCAATCTCTGATCGCTTCGCTGATCTGTATCGTACTGGGCCTTCTGATCGGCTATATTGTGCTTCTTTTCATCAATCCCAGCGGTGCCGGAGAGGCGATTCTGGCGGTCATCAAGAATTTCTGGAACTACTCCCGGGCGAATCTCCAGCTCAAGAACTTCGGCAGCACCCTGGTCAAAACCGCGCCGCTGCTGATGTGCGCCTTGAGCGTCCTGTTCGCCTATAAAGTGGGCCTGTTCAACATCGGCGCTGCCGGACAGTATGTCATCGGCACCTGCGCCTGCCTGTATGCGGCGCTGGCCTGGGGCTGGGGCTGGCTCCCCTGCCTGCTCTTCGCCCTCGTCTGCGGCGCGCTGTACGGCGCCATTGTCGGCCTGCTCAAATCCTTCTGCAATGTCAACGAGGTCATCTCCGGCATCATGCTCAACTGGATCGGACTTTACAGCACGAATATGCTTCTGTCCAATGTGAAGGAATCGACCAGTCCTTATACTCTGCATCTGAAGAACGCGGCACCCCAGTCCATGCTCCCGACGCTGGGCCTGGAGGAGCTCTTTAACAACAAGAACGTGACCATCGCCGTGCCGCTCTCCATTCTGATCGCGGTAATCATTTTGATCATCCTCGACAAAACACGTCTGGGCTATGAGCTGAAAGCCACCGGCAACAACAAAAATGCCGCCAAATATGCCGGCATGGCCGAGCGGCGCAACATCATCCTGACTCTGATGATTGCGGGCGCCCTGGCAGCCGCCGGCGGTGCTTTCCTGTACCTGACGGACTTTGAGCAGTGGTCGGTCACCCAGTCTTCCGTGCCGGGCATGGGCTTCAACGGCATCGCCGCCGCCTTCCTCGGCGGTCTGAATCCCATCGGCACGATCTTCGCCTCCTACTTTATCCAGCATATCACGGTGGGCGGCGCCTTTGTGGACAAGACCATGTACTCCTCGCAGATCTCCGATTTGATTTCCTCGATCATCATCTATCTGTGCGGCTTTGTTCTCTTCATTAAGTACGCCATGAATCAAGGCATTGCCCGCAGCGAGGAAAAGCAGAAGCAGAAAACGGCGTCTGCACAGTCTGGGAAAGGAGGCGAACAGTAATGCTGCTTCTGATCCAGTATACCTTGATTTTCGCCTCGGTGCTGCTTCTGGTGGCACTGGGAGGCTGCTTCTCTGAGCATTCGGGCGTCATTAACCTGGGCCTGGAGGGCATCATGGTCATCGGTGCCCTCGGCGGCGCCCTGATGATGCGCTTTCTGCCCGCGTCGACGCCGGCCCTTGCGATGATTCTGCTCGTGCTGCTGGGCGCCGTTGTGTTTGGCGTGGCCTACTCGGCACTGCTCGGCGTGGCCTGCATCAACTTCAAGGCCGACCAGACGATCGTCGGCACAGCGCTGAATATGCTGGGCGTCGCCGCCGCTACGGTTCTGGTCAAGGCGATCAACACCGCTGCGAATCCGGATGACGTCTCTTCCGAGATTCAGTATGCCGGCGCTAAGAGAGCTTTCCTGGTCAACATCAACGGTTTTGAGTTCAACTGGTTCATGCTGATCGCCGTGATCATGCTCATCATTGCCTATGTCGTGCTCTACAAAACCCGCTTCGGTCTGCGTCTGATGGCCTGCGGCGAGCATCCCCAGGCGGCGGACTCGGTCGGCATTAACGTCTACAAGATGCGTTGGGCCGGCGTACTGATCTCCGGCGTCTATGGCGGCCTCGGCGGCATCTGCTACATTCTCGCGGGCGTGAGCCTCTGGAAATTTGAAAATGGCGTGGCCGGCTTCGGTTTCCTGGCTCTGGCCGTCATGATCTTCGGTCAGTGGAAGCCCACGCGGATCGCGCTGGCGGCGCTGCTCTTCGGCTTCTTCCGCGCCTTGTCCAACGTCTACTTTGGCTTCCCCTTCCTGATGGCGCTGAATCTGCCCGGCTCCATCTACAACATGATGCCCTATATCATCTCCCTGCTGGTGCTGGCCTTTACCTCCAAGAATTCCCGGGCCCCCAAGGCCGAGGGTATCCCCTACGACAAGGGCTCGCGCTGAACCCAACTTAAAAAAATTTCCCATCCAAAAGGATGGGAAATTTTTTATACAAGTCCGTAGGGCCAGCCGACCAGGCCGCCGATGTCGTAGACGGTCTCATAGCCGAAATCTGCCAGCTTGTGGGCGGCGATGTTGCTGCGGTAGCCGGAGCGGCAGTAGACCAGCACCGGCGTGGAGAGGCTGGGGATCGCGTCCAGCGCGGTCTCGTCTGTCAACTCGTCCACCGGGAGCAATACCGCGTCCACCGCGTGGCCGGTGATGTACTCCGCCTCCTCCCGCACATCCAGCAGCACCTTGTCCGGCAGGGTATCCAGCAGCTCCTTGGCCTCGGCAAAGCTAATCCGTTTGATCATATCCCGTTCTCCTTGCACAGTTCTTTTTCGAGGATGCCGGCGAAGGCCTCCAGCCCCTCCTGATCCTCCCGGGTAAAGCGGTTTAGAAGCGGGCTGTCGATGTCCAGCACGCCGAAGACGCTGCCGTCCGGGCGGCGCAGAGGCAGTACGATCTCGGAATTGGAGGCCGAATCGCAGGCGATATGCCCCGGAAACAGGTGCACGTCCGGCACCAGCTGGGTCTTGTTTTCCGCCGCCGCCGTGCCGCAGACACCCCGGCCCCAGGGGATCTCGATGCAGGCGGGCTTACCCTGGAAGGGGCCCAGCACCAGAATCCCGCCCTCGCGCAGATAGAAGCCGGCCCAGTTGATCCCCTCCAGGCTCTCCCACAGCAGCGCCGCGGCGTTGGCCAGATTGGCGGTGGGATGGGGCACACCGGTGATCAGGGCGGAAAGGCGCTCGTTCAGCAGTGAATAATCACACATGTTTCTCTCTCCTTGTGAAAAGGAGCCTGTTGCAAAATGCAAGGTTGCCTGTCATTCCGAACCAGTGTCGCAACACTGGTGTGGGAATCCGCTTCCTTTTCAAGAGAAAACGGATTGCCACAGCCCCTGGCGGGGCTTCGCAATGACACGTACGGGCATTTTGCAACAGGCCCCTCTGTTCAATGCAGGCCAAACAGCAGGCAGGCGACGCCCACCACCAGCCCCAGAACCGCCACGGCCGGGAGAAACACAGTCAGGAAGCCCGCCAGCAGCATGGCCGGCAGATCGCCCTTCTCCATCTCCTCGCGCAGGGCCGGGATCTCCCGGAAATCCTCGCCCTCCAGCTCCGCGGGCTCCTTGTCCAGTCCGCGCTGGCGGCGCTGTAGATCTCTGGCGCGATCCAATCGGTGTTGAAACAGCATGGGTCGTCTCCTTCAGGCGAAATCAGGCCTGGGTGTCAAATTTGCCGTCGCCGAAAAGCGGATGGTGGCAGGCGACAAAGTGCTTGGGCTCCAGCTCGCGCCACTCGGGCACGATGTGCTTGCAGATATCGGTGCAATAGCGGCAGCGGGTGTGGAACTTGCAGCCCTTGGGCGGATTCACCGGGCTGGGGATATCGCCCTCCAGGATTTGCAGCTCCTTGCTGGCGTCCGGGTCGGTGGTGGGAATGGCGGCGATCAGCGCCTGGGTGTAGGGGTGCATGGGATTGGTGAAGATCGCGTCGGACTCGGCCAGCTCCACCATGTTGCCCAGATACATGACGCCGATGCGGTCGGAGATGTATTTCACGACGGACAGGTCGTGGGTGATAAACAGATAAGTCAGATCCTGCTTCTCCCGCAGGTCCTGCAGGAGGTTGATGATCTGGGACTGGATCGACACGTCCAGGGCGGAGACCGCCTCATCGCAGACCACGAACTTGGGATTGACCGCCAGGGCGCGGGCGATGCTGATGCGCTGGCGCTGGCCGCCGGAGAACTGATGCGGGAAGCGGTGCAGGAAATAGGGCTGCAGACCGCAGTCGTCCATGACCTTGAGGATGTACTCCTGCATGCGGGCGTTGTTCTTGCGATAGATGTTGTGGGCCATCAGACCCTCGCCGATGATCTGACCGATGGTCATGCGGGGGTTCAGCGAGGAATAGGGGTCCTGGAACACGATCTGCAGGTCCTGACGCAGCAGGCGGATCTCGTTATACTCCAGGCGGGCCAGGTCAATGCCGTCGTCCCGCAGAGCGTCAAACTTCTGAAATTCCGGATCGTTCAGATACGGGGCGCGGAGCTGCTCGATGGCGTCCAGCGAGACCTGGATCTCCTGATCCAGGGTCTTGAGCTGCTCGTCGATCTCCTTGAGCTTGGCATCGTCGGCGCTGACGTCCTTGTTTTCAAAGGCCCGGTCATCCCGGCGCACCTGCAGGGCGGCGCGCTTTTCGCGCAGGTTCCGGCGCCGCAGGGCCAGGTCGTAGTTCTTCTCGAAGGCGGCGGCCACCGGCTTCAGATCTTCCACGGTCATGAGACCGCCGATGAGGTTGGCCACGTCCAGCAGCGCGTCGTTGGCGGCCTTCTTCGCCGCGTCCAGCTCCGCGTGCTTGGCATAGCGCTGCTCCTCGGTCATACCGTCGTAGGCCTTCTGCAGCTCGTCCCGCCTGGCCTCCTTGGTCTTGATCTCCGCGCGCTTCCTGTCCAGATTCCGGATGGTATTGAGCATGTACTTGGGCGCCACGTCGTCCAGCGTGCGGCCATAATACATGGTGCGGCCGTCGGTCTGACGGTAGAGCTGGAGCAGCGTGCGGCCCAGGGTGGACTTGCCGCAGCCGGACTCGCCCACCAGGCCGAAGACCTCGCCCTCGTAGATGTCCAGGGAGATGCCGTCGTTGGCCTTGACAAAGAGGCCGCGTTTCTTCAGAGGAAAGTACTGCTTCAGATTGCTGATGCGCAGCAGAACCTTTTTATCTTGTGGCATGGCGTTCCCTCCTGTCCGGATAGAAGCAGCGGATCTGCTGCTCGTCGCTGACCGCGGTCAGCTGCGGTTCCTCCTGCAGGCAGCGCTCCGTGCAATACTTGCAGCGCGGGGCGAACTTGCAGCCCTTGGGCAGATTCAGCGGATGGGGCACGGCGCCGGGGATGGACTCCAGACGCTCGTCGCTGGCCGCGTCCAGCCGCGGGATGGAACGGAGCAGGCCCTCGGTATAGGGGTGCATGAAATCGCTGCCGGCGAAGATGTTCCGCACCGGGGACATCTCCACGATCTGGCCGCAGTACATGACCGCCACATCGTCCGCCATCTGGTTGATGACGCCCAGGTCATGGGTGATGAAGAGGATCGAGGTACCGAACTCCTTTTTCAGTTCGTTCATCAGACGCAGGATCTGCGCCTGAATGGTCACGTCCAGAGCCGTGGTGGGCTCGTCCGCGATCAGAAGCTTGGGCCGGCAGGCCAGGGCCATGGCGATCATGACGCGCTGGCGCATACCGCCGGAGAGCTGGTGGGGATACTGCTTGGCGACGACCTCAGGATTCGGGATCTTCACGTCGGCCAGCATCTCCACGACCTTGGCGGCCGCTTCCTTTTTGCTCATGCCCTGGTGGATGATAAAGGGCTCCGAGACCTGCTTCTCCACGGTAAAGACCGGGTTGAGGGAGGTCATCGGCTCCTGGAAGATGACGGAGATATCGTTGCCGCGCACCTTGTACATCTCGTTGATGGAGAGCTTGGTGAGCTCGCGCCCGTCGAACATAACGGAACCGCTTTCGATATAGCCGTTGGCATCCAGCAGACGCAGGATGCTCATGGCGGAGACGCTTTTGCCCGAGCCGGACTCGCCGACCAGGCCCAGCGTACGCCCGGCCTCCACGGAATAGGAGACGTCGTTGACGGCCTTGACAATGCCGCGCTTGGTCTTAAAGAAGGTATGCAGATTTTTGACTTCCAACAGTGCCATCGGTTTCCCTCCTTTAACGTCCCAAAGATTTCGGATCCACCGCGTCGCGGATCGCATCGCCGATGAGGTTGATGCAGATGGTGCAGACGCCGAAGATCGCGGCCGGGAACACCCAGCGCCACCAGTACTGCTGGATGACGATGGAGTTGTTGGCGCCGGTCAGCATATTGCCCCAGGTCGGGGTCGGGGGCGAGATACCAAAGCCCAGATAGCTCAGGGAGGACTCGGTCAGCATACAGGTGGCAAACTGCAGCGTGGCCTCCACCAGCAGGATGGAGAGGACATTGGGCAGGATGTGCTTGAAGATGATGCTGCCTTCCCGCACGCCCATGGCCTGAGCAGCCAGGACGAACTCCTTCTCGCGCTCGGCCAGGATCTGGGCGCGGATCAGACGGCAGATGCCGGTCCAGCTCAAGACGCCCAGGACGACCATGATGAGGTACATGCGCATCTCCACGCTGATGCGGGTGCCGATGATGGCGGAGAGCAGCAGCGCGAAGGGCAGGAAGGGCAGGCCGCCCACCACCTCCGAGATACGCATGATCAGCATATCCGCCTTGCCGCCGAAGTAGCCGGCGATGCCGCCCATGACCACGCCGATGACCAGCGCGATGATGACGGACACGGCGCCGACCGTCATGGTGACCTGACCGCCGTTGACGATCCGGGTCAGCACGTCGCGGCCCATGTTATCGGTGCCCAGCAGGTGACCCTTCAGGCCCCAGGTGTGCACTTTGCCGTTGACGTCCACGGCATAGTTCTGATAGAAGCCGGCGTAGACGGTGTCGATCGCGGCGCCGTTGACGGCGGCCGGCACGTTAGACTGGTTGTGGCTGTTGTCGCCCCAGCTGAACACGTCGCCGTTTTCCATCAGCGCGGTGTAGTGGTAGCGTCCGCCATAGAGCTCCACCGGGCGGCTCTCGGATTCGGGGACGTTCTTCTCGCCGTGGGTGGCGTTGCCCCAGACGACGATCTTGCCGTTTTCTTTCACGGCGGCCATGGACTCACCGGTGGCGGCGATGTCCACCACGCCGCTGCCAAGCTCGGCAGGGATGTTCGTGAAGGCGTTATTCTTCTGCGTGCCGCCGTAGACGACGGAGCCGTCATCCAGCAGCAGGCAATAATTGTAAGTGGCGATGGCGATCTTCTTGATGTGGCCCTGATAGGCCTTTTTCACGTCGATATCCGCCATGTTGCTGTTGCCCCAGAAGTAGGCCTCACCCTCGTCGGTGACGGCGCCGCTGATCTGGAAGCCGGCCTCGATCTGGATGATGTTTTTGGGGCCCTTGGTGCGGGAGGGCTTCAGCTCGCTGGGTACGCGGTCCTGGCCCAGACGCTTGCTGCCCCAGACGTAGAGATTGCCCTCGTCATCCAGCGCGACCACGTGGTCATAGCCGGCCGCCACGTCCACGATCTTGGCGTCCAGGACTTCCTGGGGGATGTTCTTCAGGTCGATGGTATCGGTGATCTTGGTATAGCCCCAGATGTAGGTCTTGCCGTTCCTGTCGCAGCCCACGCCAAAGGTGGTGCCGGCGGCGATGGCCTGGATGTTGCCATCCAGCTCCGCGGGTACGGAGAGCATCGTGGAGGTGGGCGGGACGTTCAGCTGGGTGTTGTCGGTGTCGCCCAGATCCAGATGGAAGATGTAAGGGCCGACGACCACAAAGATCAGGATCGCCAGGAAGATGATCAGGCCGGTCATGCCCAGGGGATTGTGCAGGAAGTTGTTGAGCATCATGCGGCCGGGGCTCTGGATCTGCTCCTCCACCAGGTTGTCCACGTTCTTGTTCCGGTTGCCGAACAGTCTGCCGAGGAGAGACGTCTTGTTATTCGTGTTTGCCATGTTCTCTCCCCCTTACTTGTCGATGCGCACGCGCGGGTCGACGAGACCGTAGCTCAGGTCGATGACCAGAGCGCCGATCAGGCTGACCACGGTGTAGAACATCTGGATCGCCAGAGCCAGCTCATAATCGTGGTTGTTCAGCGCGCCGATATAGAGCTTGCCCATGCCGTTGAGGTTAAAGGTGTTTTCAATGATGACCGAGCCGCTGAAGATGCTGAGGAACCAGCCGATGATCAGCGTGATGACCGGCAGCAGGGCGTTGCGCCAGGCGTGGGAGTAGATGACGACCTTCTCCCGCACGCCCTTGGCCCGGGCGGTCTTGATGTGGTCCATGCTCAGCGCGTCGATCATGGCGGAGCGGACGTAACGGGTCATGCCGCCCAGGGAGCCGAAGGTCATGACGATGAGCGGCAGGGAGAAGTAATAGAGCTTATCCCAAAACGCGCGCATGCCGGTGTATTCGGCGCCGGGCGTCCCCATGCCGCTGACCGGGAACCAGCGCAGCAGCACGGCAAAGATGTAAATAAACACCAGGGCGATGATGTAGATCGGGATGCTGTAGCCGATGATGGTAAAGACCTGGGTGAAGTTATCAAACTTGCCGCCCTTGTGCACCGCGCAGTAGATACCCAGGGGGATCGTGATGCCCAGAGCCAGGATGGTGGCAAAGATGTTGATAAAGATCGTGTTGCCGATGGGCGGCAGGATCACTTCCACCACGTTCTTCTTGAAGTAGGACGAGTAGCCGAAATTGCCCTCCAGCAGGCCGTGGAGCTTGCCTGTCTGCTTGTTGGCCGACAGGCCCATCCATCGGGCGTATCGCACCAGGATATTATCGTTCAATCCCATCTCTTCCCGCAATTCCTGATACATGCGTTCATAGACTTCGGGCTTGAGGGATTTTTTCATCCCTTCCAGTTGGTTTCTGGCCGGGTCGCTGGGGATCAGATTGTACAGACAGTACATCAGGAAGGAGACAATGAAGAATACCAGGATCAGATAGGCGATTCTTCGTAAAATGTATTTTGTCACAGCCGTTCCTCCTCTTTCTATGGCAGATATCTTGGTACTGTCAGCAGGAAACCAACGCTCAGCCTGTCGACATAGTCGGTTTTGTCATTGCAAACCAGTGACCGATGTCACTTACTACAAGTTCTTGGCGACAAAGGAGCCTTAGAACTTGTGTATGCTGTGTAGGTGTGGCAATCCGCATCTCCAAAAAGCCGCAGAATTTCAGGCTTTTCAAGGAGA
>CAMNKQ010000005.1 GCA_946542465.1 uncultured Clostridia bacterium
GCCTTTGCGATCGACAGAGAATGCGAGGTCTGGCACTGACCACGGGCGTATTTGTGGCACTGCATGGTGGGGCAGGCGGTGGAGGTATAGACCAGCGTGGAGTTACAGGCGGAGCAGCGGCAGAGCCCTTTGAGCATCCAGTCAACGTGCTGCTCCCGGCGCTCATATCTGCTCCGGCCGGCCTTGCCTGCGGCGATCTTCTCCTGTACAGCCTCCCACTCTTCGAGCGGGATCAGGGGGGCGAAATTCCCGTCCGTCAGATAACTGCCGGAGGCGTCCCCGCCGCGCTGATAGTTTGATTTCCCATTTTTAGACCAGCGGATCTTGCCAATGTAAACAGGATTGGTGAGAATGTACTCCACCCAGCGGTTTTCCGGGGGATTGCCCCGCCGGGTGCGAACGCCTTCAAGGCCGAGCTGCCGGGCTATGGCCTGCATCCCGGTACCGGCGAGATACTCGCGGAAGATCCGGCGCACCGTCTCAGCGTCGGCGTTGGGGACATAGGCTTTTCCTTCAATGTCATAGCCGAAGGAGGGGATGGTCACGACCTCGCCGCGGCTGACCTTCTCGGCCATGCCGCGCTTGACCTCGCCGGAGAGGCGGATCGAATAGAATTCGTCCATCCATTCGAGGATACGCTCGATCAGACTGCCGAAGGGGCCTTCAGCCAGCGGCTCGGAGATGCTGACAACGTCCACGCCGGAGCGGGAGAGCATGGATTTGTAAACGATGCTCTCTTCCTGATTGCGGGCGAAGCGGCTGAACTTCCATACAAGGATCGTCTCAAAGGGGTGGTCCTTTTCCTTTGCCCAGGCGATCATGCGCCGGAACTCCGGCCGCTTGGCTGCCGTCCGGCCGGAAATGCCGTCGTCCACGAACACAAATTCATCCGGAACGAGATAGTCATTCTTCGCCGCATAGTCGCGGATCAGCTTGAGCTGGCTGTCAAGGCTGTATTCATCCTGCCGCTCCGTGGAGACACGGAGATACGCGGCAGCAGTTTTCATAGGGTGTCACCTTCTTCAAACAAATACACAAAAAATACACAAATAACTGTTGACAAATACACATCGAGTGTGTATAATAATAGACGTAAGGAGGTCGATATATGAAGAGATCAGACCTGATAGCCTTATTGGAAAAGAACGGCTGGTATCTGAAACGCAACGGAACAAACCATGATATCTACACAGATGGCAAGAACATGGAGCCGATCCCACGACATCGCGAAGTTGCAGAGAATCTGGCCAAGGCGATTATCAAGCGGCGGGGGCTGAAATAAGCCCCCAACGGCCGCACGACTATAAAAAGGAGGAGCGAGAGTGAAAGAAGCATATCCTGTTGTTTTAACACAGGAAGGAAAATGGACTCTGGTCTTTGTACCGGATTTCGAGATCAATACGGAGGGGAAGGACTATGCGGACGCGATGGAAATGGCGCGCGATGCGATCGGCCTTATGGGGATCACCATGGAGGACGATAAGCAGGCGTTGCCGCCGGCGTCGGATATGAAGGCCGTGGCAGCAGAGCATCCTGAGGGACTTGTCACGCTGGTGGACGTGGACTTCACTGAGTACCGCAAGGCGAATGATATGCGTACCGTGCGCCGCAACGTATCTCTTCCACAGTGGCTGAATACACAGGCGGAGAAGTCCGGCATCAATGTGTCCGCTGTGCTTCAGAAGGCGCTGAAGGCGGAGCTGGGAATTTGAGAAGCAATTGAACAGAGCAGTATTTGTCCGCCCCGGGGAGACCCGGGGCGGGTTTTTACAGATAAGCCGAGAGCGGGAGCTGCTTTTCAGGCCTCATGGCTGGCGTTCCCGGTTCCCATAGTATTTCTCCTCTCTGCCTGAAACAGGCAAAGCCCCCGGATTCGACTTCTCCTTATCGTGGAGAGCCTACTTTCCGGGGGCTGTTTCATTACAGCAATGAGCAATAACTCACGCTATAGATCGTATTATGCACGCGGAAAGCAAAAAGTCAACAGTTTTAGAGAATTTAAGAATTGCACAGAGTGGCCGCAGATGGCTCAGAGTGCTCAGGGATAGAGATGTTTATTTACGGATGGCAGCGACCGGGGTGGATTTATTTGGTCTTGTCCTCGATCAGCCGTTCAAGTACCTTGCCTGTCGCGAGACAGTCTGATAAAGACCTATGTGCATTTTGAAGGACAATACCGTAATAATCGCAGAGAGTACCCAGCTTATAATCTTCTACATCATAGTCATCGACGGGAACTGCGTAGCCGGAATCGCTGTCCCATTGTTTGGAGCGGGGAGAAGTCAGCGTATGTTTGGCCAAATCCAATGTGTCGATGTATTTGACATTATCAGGCAATTCTGCACCGCAACAGAACAAGAACTTGAGATCATAACTCAGATTGTGGCCGACAATGTTACAGCCGGAGATATACTCGGAAAAGGATGCAGCAACTTGGGAAAAATAAGGTTGATCCTTTACCATTTCATCTGTGATACTGTTCACCGCAGAGGCCTCAGGCGGAATCGGATTGCGAGAGCGAAGAAGCGTAGTAAAACAGGAAACAGGCTTGAAGCCTGCTTCGTAACGAATCGCAGAGACCTCAATGATATCATTGCCTCGTGGCGTGAGACCGGTGGTCTCAGTATCTACAACAACGAGCGGAAAGAGCTTTTCGATAACGGTTCTCCTTGTGATATTGGAAAACTTGATTTCCGGCATGTCTGTAGGCTTTCTCCGTGTGGCTTTCGTTTCTGACAAGACTATTTCAACTTTGGGGATTGAATTAAGCTCCTCCTGAAAGGCGCTGGCTTTCAGCGAATGTCTTTCTGCGTTTGCCGATTTATATGAATCGGGAGCTTTTTCAGGGGCCTGTTCAGCAGCAGGAGCCGGAGAGGGGACAGGAGCAGCTGTAGGAGTCTGTGCTGCAATAGGAGCAGCTGCCGAAGCGGCCCTCTTCTGTGATCTTTTTACCAGGAAGAAAAGCAGAACTGCCAGAGCCAAAATAATATATCCGTCTTTTTCGCCTGCGAATGCCAGAATCAGGCCAAAAGTAAAAACAAGAGCAATGGCGATGTACGCGAGGATCATCAGGACTTTTTTCATATCTTTTCCCCCCCATATATTTATCTTACCGCGCTGGTGAAGGCCACGGCCTTGCCCAGAATGCGGATGCTGCTGATTTCCTCACCGACATATATAAACGGCTCGTAATTGTGATTGGCAGGAGAGAGCACCAGTTTGTCAGGGTGAACGTAGACGCGCTTCAGGGTGGCCTCGTCGCCGATCAGCACGGCCGCGATCTCACCGTTCTCAACGGAAGGCTGCTGGCGAATATAGACGATATCGCCGTCGAAGATCCGTGCCTCGATCATGCTGTCGCCTTTGCATCGAAGAGCAAAATCAGCGATAACATGCTCGGGCATGGACACATCGCCTTCAATATTCTCAGCGGCAAGAATGGGCTCACCACAGGCAATGACGCCAAGGAGCGGGATGGTTTTCATTTTGGGCATTGGGATGATATTATCCGGCAAGGGAGCAGGAGGGGAGAAGGTATACTTTCGCTCTACCTCAGTCCGACCGGTCAAATAGTCCATATCGACGTTGAAATAATCAGCGATTGCCTCTAACATCTCAAACGCAGGTTCACGATGGCCGCGCTCGTACATTCCGACAGTGCTCTCGGATATACCGAGAACATCTGCAAGTTGCTTTTGGGTCAGATTGTTTTGCGTTCGCAACCGCTTTAAAACTTTTCCAAATGGCATTTCCATCACCTCACATTTATAGGTATAACACGAAACGTGTGAAAAAGCAAGAAGAAAAAGCACAAAATGTGTTGACAAACAAATAACTGCGTGCTATATTATAGCCGCACGAAACGTGCGGGAGGTGATATGATGAGCAATGCAGAAATTGGAGCGAGACTGAGAGCGCTGCGCGGAGAAAAGCCGAGAGCCGAAGTTGCGGAAGCTGTTGGAGTCTCTGTTTCGGCCCTTCAAATGTACGAGAATGGGGCCCGTGTTCCTCGCGATCAGACTAAGATGGCGCTCGCTGTGTATTTCCATTCCACTGTGGAAGATATTTTTTTTAACAGCAAACCGCACGAATCGTGCGGAAACTAAAAGGAGGTGAGCGGGTTTGACTGAAAAAGAAAACTGCCCGCCTGAAAAATCAGAGCGGGCAGGGGAGAGAGGATTAAAAAGAACTGTCATCCTCTTGGGCATCTTCGATCTGATCCAATCGGCCGCGATCATCGGGATCATCATCAAGCTCAGACGAATCATCGATGTCCTCGACAGCTTCAGTGGGATCCTCGGCCAATTCACTCAGATCATGACTGATTTCTACAGCCGGATCGGGCTCCTCGCTGAGATCACCGATAAGATCGTCAACATCCTGGGCGGTCTCCAGTAACTGGTATAGTAAGGCTATTTTTTCGTCATTCTGTTCGATCATTTGCTCATTTTGCTCTTTGATCTGCTCGTTTTGGTCTGCTATTTGCTCAAGTTGAGCATCAGGGAGCTGGGCTGCGATAGAAAAGATGAGGGTAAGCAAAAGATTAAAAAGGACCATCCAGTCAGAGATAGATAAAGGACGACGCTCCTTCTGGGGCGTCTGATCAGGAGAGTCCGAAACATCCGGGAGGATTTCTTCAACCTCCTCCAGTTGTTCATCTGACATATACGGTTTTGCCCTGGATAATGTCAAAGCGACGAACTCGCGCATTGTGATGGAGAGATTCTCGGAAGCACGGCGCATGGCAGACAAGTCATAAGATTTCAGTATTTCGGTAAGCCTCTGCGAAAAAGCAGAGTATCCTCCGAGATCCTGATATCGCGGAAGCTGTTCGCCAAGCCGCTTTGCAGCTTCTTGCACCGCAGGATCTAACAGGGGCTTGGAAAGATCTGCACACCTTTTTAGGGCAGCAGTGAGAGCACTATAATCGGGCAACTGTTTATCATCCATCTGATTTCTCCTTTATCGTTGGTGATCATATTTTGATTTTAGCACAGGAGGAGAAATAAAGGCAAGCCCTGGCGGAATACCATGAAAGAAGGGAGGTGGTCGTGTGGCGGAACGGAAGCCGAGGAAACCGAGAAAAGACGATATCACCGTGGTCGGGTACCTGATCCTGGAGGACGGCAGCATCATCCCCTGGGAGGAGCGGACGCCGGAGCAGGATCGGCGCTTCCGGGAGAACGCCACGAAACGACTGACGGCCGTCATGAGCGATTACTATACCCAGCATCCGGAGGAATACGCGAAGCTCCGGTCACTGGAATAAAAGAGGAGGACTACATACGGAAATCAAAAGACACGACCTGCTGATGCAGGCGGCGGAGATCCAGGCGGCGAGAAAGTATCCGTCGCAGATCCAGACGGAGCAGTTGCTCCAGGCCCTCGGCGCAGTGACCGGTCTGGGACACGACAAGCTGTCCCTCCGCTTCACCGCACGGACGCTGGACAATCCCGGGGATCCCTTCGCGGCCCTTGTGGATTTCCTGGATGACGTGATCGACGCAGAGAGCAAGGAAAGGACGAAGCACAAATGAAAAACAACGAGACCGTGAGTCCGCTGAAAAAGGCGGAGGAGATCGACATGAACCGCGTCATCGAGGCCGTGGCGCACCTGACCGGGCGGAAGATCGCCGACGTGCGGGATTCCTGGCTGATCTGCCGGGAAGAGGCCAACGGCAACATCAAGACCGCGCTGCTGAACTTCGTCGCCGCGCATTTTGAGGCCCGGCGCTATGAGTAAGGGCAGAAAGCCGTGCCGGCGGGCCTGCAAATACCGCGGGGAGATCTGCCGCGGCGGTGGCTGCGATTACCTGCTCATGACGGGAAAGAGCCGCCTGAAGGCGGTGTATGACCTGCGGGGCGTGGATCGCCTGAGCGCTGAACAACTGCAGAAGGAGCCGCTGCTCCGGCCGGAAAACTGCCCGCTGTATGAAAAGCGCCAGCGCGGCCAGGCAAAGAAGAAACAGCGGCCGATCGCCCTGCCGGGCAGCCGGATCAGAATGCCGAAGCAGCCAAAGAAAGCCCACAACAAAGGCGTCTACAGCTTCAACACTGTGACTGCGCTGCTGCTTTATCAGCAGGGGCTCAATGATCAGCAGATCGCCAAGGCCTTGGGGACGCAGCGCTCCAATATCTTCTGGTGGCGCAAGGTGGGCGGCCTGAAAGCCAACTGCGAGCAACACAAGCAGACTTTCAGCGAGGAAGAGGCCAGCCGCCTGTACAAGGCCGGCCTGAGCGACAGTAAGATCGGCCAGGCTTTGGGCGTCACATCGCAAAGCATCTATAAATGGAGAAGGCGCCGGGGTCTGCCGACCAAGCAAGGAGGAAAAAACATATGAAGCTGAAAAACGTGGGCGCCCTCTGCAAGAAGGCGAAAAGCATTATCCTCTTTGAGGAAGAGGATGGCCGCCAGTGGGCCGGAGAAGGCGGCGCGCTGTTCATCCTGCCGGAAAACCTGGGCCGCATGACGCCGGCGGCGCTCTGCACAATCTTTGATATCCCCGTGGACAAGGCCGCGGAGATCTACACCGAGACCGGCGGCTTCCCGGGCGGCTATGACAGCGCGGACGATACCGACGAGGACGAGCTGGTCTTCGATACATACCGCCGTGTGATGCTCGACGGGCGGGATATGGTACCGCTCCGGGAGCCGGGCGGCAAAGTCTACTTCATCCAGACGAAATACCTGAAGGCCGTGGACGACAGCGAGAACCTGCGCATGACGCTGCGCTATTCGGACGATGGCAAGCCCTATATTGCCGTCAAGGATGGAATGTTCCTCACTGCGATCATCATGCCGGTCAGGTTCCTGCCGGGATCCGCGGACTGGTTTGGCCAGATCTACAACGGCGCTGTAAAGGCCAGAATGGAGATCGCGCAATGAGCGGGAGCGGGTGCTGCGATGGCTGCGCCGTGCTCGATTATGAGAAGCCGGTGAATCGCTATGATTGCTTCCGGGCTGTATGCTGCGACCCGGAAAAGCCGGCCATGGGCGCCCGCCGGGTGGTGGATACCGCCGTCACGAGAGAGCCGAAGAACATCACGAGACCGATCTGGTGCAGGGGAAAGCAGGTGGCGAAATGAAGAAGATCCGGGAAATGATGGAGGACGCGCTCTTTTTCGCCGCCGCCATCCTGCTGGTGCTTGGCATGTGCGCCCTGTACTGGACGTGCCGCCTTGCCGGGATCGACCTGAGCGATGATTTCTGAACAAAAAAAGGCCGCCCCGTTTGCGCCGGGACGGCCGAGGAATTGCAGACGTCAAATCACAAATCCTGTGAGTGCATTATACCTCACAGGGCCGGAATTTACAAGGAGGAAACTGTGAGCGTATTTTTAGAGCAGGCTCTTAAGAAGCTGGCCGAGAACGACAAGGCCGGCCGCTTCGACAACAAAGCCGCGGCCATGAAAAAGGAAGTGCGGAAGGCACTGGAGGAGTTCTGCCGGCAGGATGAGGAGTTCGCACAGGCAGTGGTTCAGGGCGGAAACTTCGTGGAGTGCATGCAGGCCGTGGCCAAAGGCGTCGGCAGCAGCATCAGCGATCTGGAGGCCTACCGCCGGGCGGTGCAGTTTTATTTTCCCGGTGCGGAGATCCGCTGGACAATGACGGTGGATCTGATCGGCGCCGCTGCCGATCCTGTGGCTCCTGCCGCCGATACGGATACCAAGGCCGGGATCATCCTGGACTTCACGCAGTTTCTGTGAGGTGAGCGGGATGGCAGTTACCGGATATAAAACCATGGACAAGAAGTCAGAGGACACCAATCAGATCTTCAAGGGCTTCCCGGACATCAATGCAGATGCCTGTACCCGGGAGACCAACAAGCTCTTCACTCCATATCTCTTTTTCCACTGGGTGCGCGGCCACAAGGAGATTGAGCTCTGGAGCAGCTGTTGTAATCATCACGGCTCTATGCCGAATCCGCCTCGAACGGTTACGACAAAGGAAAAGATGATCCTATACGGCACGCATAACAGCGAGGCGATATGCCCATGGTGCGGCCAAACCGTCACGCTGAAAGAGTCGGGAAGGCTGGGAAAGAGGAAGAATCTCCTTGAGCACCACCCGGTGGTGATCCTGAAGGCCAGCAGAGGCAAGCTGTATGCCCGAGCCTATTGGGCAAGGAAAGACTATCAGGGAGAGCTGAACGCAATGCCGACGTTCTTTCTTGTAGGTGCCTATTGTTTTCAGAAGGGCAGCGCAGATCAAATCACACCGAACTGGTGGCGAGACGGCTACCACAAACAACACCTGGAAGGCAATTATGATCCAAACCATAGAGTAATCACTGAACCGTTCACCGAAGACTCATGCTGCGGGTACCGCTTTCCCTATACTGTCCTCGGGCTTGAAGAGATCGCAAAGAGCGATTTCAGATATTGCCAGTATGAGGCATTTGAAAAAAAGACTCCGGACGCGTTGAGGTGGGATCTGATAAAGTATCTGGCCGCGGCATCCATTTATCCGGCTCAGATCGAGATGCTGATGAAGTCCGGATTTGATGAGATGGTGGTGGATCTGGTTTGCCGTCGGCGCAAGAACAGCAAAGTCATAAACTGGAGCGAGACGGACTACCTGAAAGCATTCGGACTCAATAAGCAGGAGATGCGTGAGTGGAGAGAGTCCGGATGCAGTTACGAATTGATCGGAGAATACAAAATGCTCCGAAATCGGAAGCTGACTACCAGCTTCCGGGATCTGCATGAATTCAAAGAAGCCTTCGGATATCACACTGAAAAAGTCCTGCAGAGCTGCCGAAAATGGAAGGTGAAGCCCATAAAGCTGGGGCGGTACCTAAGCAAGTTCTGCGGCGGATGCCCGGCAGGTAGTCGTGACATCCTCGCCGCTTGGGAGCATTGGAAGGACTATGTGGACATGGCGAAAACTCTGGGCTGGGATCTGAAGGAAGAGACGGTCCTGCTGCCGGTGGATTTGTACAGTCGGCACGACGAAGCCGCCCAGGAGCTGGCCCTGCGTAACGCCAGGGAGCAGGCTGCCAACCTGAAACAGGAGCGGGAGCTGGGACTCATTACCGTCCGAGCCAGGGTAGAGAAATACAACTTTGAAATGGGGGACTATTTTATTCGCGTAGCCGAGTGCGCCAGTGAAATCAGCCTGGAGGGGAAAACGCTGGAGCACTGTGTGGGCGGATATGCCGAGCGGCACATGGCCGGGAAAACCACGATCCTTTTCCTACGCAGGAAAGCGGCTCCCGACGCTTCCCTTTATACGATCGAGATGGATGGGAACATCCTTCGCCAAATCCATGGCTGGCGTAATGAAAGGAACGGCGCGCCAGATCCGAGAAAGACCATGGCGTGGATGCTCGATCCATGGCTGGACTGGCTAAAAAAGGGATCTCCAAGAAACAAAGACGGCAGTCCGAAGATGCCTAAGAAGAAAGAAAAGGAGAGCACTGCTGCATGAATGAGCTGATGACAACGAACACAAAAGAACTGAGCCCAGAGCAGCTGGGCGGGGAGATCCGGCTGCTGACACAGCAGGCGAGGCGCATGGCGCTGAGCTATGGTATCCAGATCGGGTACCGCCTGCACATCGCGCATGAGAAGGTCGGGCCGCACGGATGGGCGGAATGGCTGAAGAAGGAAACGGATTTCTCCGCGGCCTCGGCCTCCCGATTCGAGTCTCTCTATGAGGGCTACGGCGAGGATCAGGGGAACCTCTTCGGTGTGGGTAATAAATTTCCAACGTTGGAAAATCTCAGTATTTCCAACGCTTTGAAGCTCCTTGCCGTGCCTGAGGAGGAGCGGGAGGAGTTCGCCACGGAGGTCGGCGCCGAGTTGCTTTCGGCGCGGGAGCTTGAGAAGGCGATCGCCGAGAAAAAGGCCGCCGAGGAGCGGGCGGAAACCCTTGAGCGGGAGCGGGATTCGGCAAGGAAAGAGCTCCAGACGGCAACCACGCGGCTGGAGGACACACAAAAGGCGCTTGTTCACTCTATGGAAACCGAAGGTGAGCTGACACGCAAGCTCTCCCAGGCCAAAAAAGACGTGCTGAAAGCCGATGAAATGGCCGAGAAGAATGAAAGAGAGTTGAAAGCCCGCATCCATGAGCTTGAGACACGCCCACAGCCCGTCGCCGTCGAGCGGGACGAGAAGGCCATCGAGGAGGCCGTGCAGGCCGCCAGAGCGAAGGCGGAGGCGGAAGCCGCCGAGAAGATCGGCGCCCTGAAGAAGAAGCTGGAGAAGGCAGAGAATGCCCGGGACAAGCTCAAGGACGCCGCAGACAAGGCCGAGGCCGGCGCTGCAGAGAAGATCGCGGCGGCGGAGAAGGAAACGGAGAAGGCACGCCAGGAGCTGGAGGCGGCGAAAAAGGAATTGAAGGCCTCAAACGGCAAGGTTGCCGCCTTCGGCGTCTATTTCAAAAGTGTGCAGGAGAATGTAAACAGCATGATGGAGAAAGTGCGGGAGATCGGGGAGGAAGACCCGGAGACCGCCAGGAAGCTGTGCGGCGCTGCCCGCGTGATTCTCAACAAGGCCATAGAAAGACTTGGAACGGAGGTATAACTATGTTTTTCGATATCATCATGATCCCGTTTGACTCCTTCTGGCATAAAAAGTATATGGCCATGGAGCGGGAGCACAAGCGCAGCGAGAGCAATCTCCGCTATTCGGAGAGCATCCGGGAGGACCAGGAGGCCAATCTGTCAGAGCTTTCCAAAAAGGAATTTATGCAGGCGAAGGCGATCCGCGCCTTCGGGGACGAGCGGGAAAAGAACCGCGAGCTGGTGGAGACGTTGCAGCGGCAGCTCGGCGAATACCAGCAGCGCTATCTGAAATCCGAGCGGGAGAACAGGAGCCTCTCCGCAAAGCTGGAGGACGCCAGGCGAAATCTGGCGCAGGAGTATGACAACCGCGACCGTCTTGTGGAGGATATCGGGGAACTGACTTCCGAGCTGCGGGAGTATAAGGATCTCTGCCGGCGGCTCCGTGAAGATCTCGACGCGAGGGACGAGATGCTCGAAAGCCGCACGGCCGAGCTGGATGAATTGCGGGCGCAGTACGAAGCCATGATCCGGGAAGACGGAAGAGAGGCCATGGCGGGATGAACACGATCCTGACGCTCTGCGCGAACTGCGCGGAGATCTACCGGGACGCGCCGGGCATGCGGGTGAAGCAAGTCATCGCCGCGACCACGGAGAAAAAGAAATACTGCGAGCATTGCCGGCGGAGAGGAAGCTTCAGCCGGTACCATGTCCAGAGCGGGAGGAAATGAGCATGTTTAACACCATCTGTCCGGAGTGCAACTCGAAGCTGGAGAAGCTGTACATAAGCACCCCCGTCGAGGGCTCGGAGAGGTGGGGCGTGTGCAAGCTCTGTTTTCAGCCGCGGATCCTGATGCAGTACGAGCAGACGCCGCGAAGGACTCAGTATAAAACGGCCCGCCCCGGCGGCGGTGAGCGGGCCAAGGCGGGGAGGAAGTAAATAGTGCCGATTAAGAACTACACGACCAAAGTGCCTGCAGTCCAGACGGTAGGGGAGATTCAGGGACTTCTTGCCGCGCACGGTGCGCGTAAGGTCATGATGGACTATTCCGACAAGGGGAAGGTGGAGGCTGTCACCTTCGGTCTCATGCTCAACGGCAACATGGCCGGATTCAAAATTGACGCCAGGCCCGAGGGTGTGATGGCGGTCATGAAGAAGGACGGCGTCCGCTGCGACGCCATCCAGGCTGAGCGGATCGCATGGCGAAACGTGAAGGACTGGATCGCCGCCCAGCTCGCGCTTGTGGAGACCGAGCAGGCAACTATGGAGCAGGTTTTCCTGCCGTATCTGCTCGACAGCGGAGAGAAGACGCTGTATGAGAAGGTCCTGGAGTCCGGTTTCATGCCGGCGCTTATGGAGGGACCAACAGCATGAGCAAAGCTGTACTTATCAGCATTCGGCCCAAGTGGTGCGAGCTGATTGCGAGCGGGAAGAAAACCATTGAAGTCCGGAAGACACGGCCCATGTTGGGAACTCCGTTCAAGTGCTACATCTACTGTACGAAAGGCGAGCCTCTGATCTATTGCAGACCTTCGCAGCAAATTGGAAACGGAAAGGTCATCGGCGAGTTCGTGTGCGATCGGATCTTCCCGATCGCGGTCGAGCAGAACAGCCCATTCAGCGAAGAGCGGGGCGGCGGATACAGCGAGTCATATAGCGCAGAGGGCTTTCATGATTGCCTGTCCGACGAAGAATTTGACAGCTACCTTGATGGGGAGAGCGGGTTCGGCTTGCACATTTCCAAGCTGAAGATCTATTTCCAACCGAAAGGGCTGAAAGAGATTCAGTATTACAACACAAGCGTCGTTTTTGAGAATGGCTATCCGATACCAACGCATGAGATCAGGCGCCCGCCGCAGAGCTGGTGCTATGTGAGGGAGGTGAGTAGCTGATGAGCTTGTATATTCCAACTATAAAGATGCCAATGACATGCAGCAAATGCAGAGATTCAGGCCTCAAGTTTGCAATAGACGCACTTGGGCTCAAGTGCCCAGAAAGAAAAGAACTATGGGGGCCGACAGAAGCAGAGCGGAAAGGCATACGCCGTGCGGATTGCCCTCTTATAGAGGTCCCGCCGCATGGAAGGCTGGGCGCTCTGGACGCGCTGAAAGCGCGTGCGACTAATCGCCTGTACGCATCCAATCATGGGAGCATGGCCGAGGCATACTATGCGGCACTTATTGATCTGATCGACGAAGAACCCACCGTTATCCCAGCAGACACGGGCGGCTGATGCCGCCTACTATATGCAGGCCGCGTGCTTCACCGGGTCACGCCCGGCGGCCTGCCTCCTTTGTACATAAGATCACATACCGGTAAGGGTCTCGCCTGCGTCGGACAGCGTCGCCAGGTACTGCGGTGCAATTCCGCTGAGCCGGGTTAATATGGGCCGTTAGCTCAGTAGGTCAGAGCAGCTGACTCATAATCAGCAGGTCCAGGGTTCAAGCCCCTGACGGCTCACCATAGAGGCCGCCTATGCGGCGGTCTCCTTGATCCTGATAACTGCATGAATCGCTGATTCGTGCAGCTATGAAGACCAAGGGAAGCGATAGACCATTATTCTTGAATCCATGGAGGCGAAAAGCCATGACCAGAAAACGGCTTAAAAAGCTCCTGATGAGCAAAGGGCTCAAGAGGAATCTTGCGGAATGGATTTCCAGAGCACACAAGATCCCAAGCAACGCGGCATATTGGGAAAGCATAAAGCCTATGTTTTCGGAAAAATACTGGAAAGGATGGGAAACGGCATGACCAGAAAACGCTTCATCAAACTATGCATGTCGAAAGGTTATAGCCGAAATAGTGCGGAAGCGCTTGCCGCTGATGCTTTAGCAGACGGAATGAGCTATGAGCAGGCCATGGAAACAGTCCTGCGGGTGGCAAACATCGACTGGGCGGAAGTAGGAGCGGCCATAAGCAGAACCATAGAAGCGATTGCTGAAGCTGTCAGAAAAGTGGCCATTGCTGCCGGACAAGCCATTGAAACGATTGGCCGCAACATTCGGGAGGCGGTTGAGCCGTGAAGATGAAACGCCGGATCTTCAGCGGCGCGGCATGCGACCAGATCGTCTACAGCGTAAGCGACCGTGTAAAGGAGCCGAAGAAGGCAAAGCCGCGGATCCGCTTCAAGAACGCTGAGGAGCGAGCCGAGCATCGGCGTCTGATCGCCAGGCGCTACCATGCAAGGCTGGTTAATGCCAACTATGGGCCAAGCTCCTATTACAGCACACATACCTTCGACGATGAACATGAAGTGCATGAGTTTAAGGACGCCCGTGCGATCCGGGATGAGTTTTACCGTCAACTCAAAAAACGGTGCCCGGATGCGAAGATTAACATCTACATGGGGCGCGGAAAGTCCACGCATCGCATCCATTTCCATATGATCTCCGACGGGATCCCGGAGGAGGCAATCAAAGAACTCTGGATCTGGGGCAGCGTCAAGCACTGTACTCACTTGCGCGAGAACTGCCGCTATAACGGGATCGACTGCGGCCAGGATTACACCGGTCTTGCCAATTACCTGTTCGATCACTGGACGTCGGAGCAGGGCGGGCGCGTCCGATATAAATATAGTCGTAAGACGATCAAGATGCCGGACGCAGAAAAGCCCACCGAGTGCAAGGTGAACTATTCTCCCGAGCGCCCGCCGGTCGCCCCGAAGGGCTACCGGTTTCTATATGTGGACTATAACCACTACGGTTATATGTGTTTCCACTATGTAAAAGAAGTACATAAGGTTCGGCGAAACAACAGGGCAGACGAATAAATGAAGCCGCGCAGCGGCCTTTCCTTTAGCTTGTAAATGTGTAAAGTCCTGATAACAGAGAGGTGAGTATCAACATGAGCAAACCGAGAGAACCGTGGTGGGGCTACGTCAAGAATGTCCTCCGTGCCTATCCCGATTACAAGAGGGAGCTGGCACGGCTCAGATCTTCCGTCAAAATCACCCCGCGATATAACGCGAACGGCGGAGGCAGCGGGATCAGCAACCCGACCGAGGCACTCGCCATGCAGGAGCTCCCGCGAAAGGAACAGCTCCGACTTGAGGCGGTGGAGCGGGCGCTGGCCGAAACCTGGCGGCTGCCAAATGGCAGGTGGCGCTGCTCCATCATCGAACAGGTGTATTTCCGCAAGAGCCATACGCTGCAGGGCGCAGCGGATTACTGCCATGTGTCCTATGACACGGCGCTCAACTGGCACGGTGATTTTATCCGCAAGGTAGCCGACGAACTTCATCTCCTTTGAAAGTTTGCCTTTAAAAGCCAGGAAACGGTTATATCATGGCACCATGCAAGATTGACGGAGGAAGCGGAGATGGGCAGAAGAGCCGACCAGGTGGGAGAGCACCGGACAGCTTTCGACCGTAACAAGAAGAAGATCTACGCTACGCAGAAGCTGTGCGGAATCTGCGGCCAGCCGGTCGATTTCTCCCTGCGCTATCCCAACCCCATGAGCAAGACGGTCGATCATATCATCCCGATCAATCGCGGCGGCCATCCGTCCGATCTGGCCAACCTGCAGCTGGCACACCTCAGCTGCAACCGTCAGAAATCAGACAAGGTTCTGCAAGAGACTTCTCCGCCCGCGTCCGAGGGAATTATATCCAACCGAAATCTTCCGCAATCCTTCGATTGGGCAAGCTACAGGACAAGATAGGGGGGCGTACCCACCCCCGCGTACCCGCCCCCGAACTTCGGCCTGTCACTACGCGAAAAAACACAGGGTAGAGGTGCCGATCATGGCCTACGAATACCGGGGGATTGAGTATCTCCGCCAGAAACTGAACAGAAAGCGAGTCCGTGTCCTGAGGCGCTATAACTTCTACGAGATGAAGGTGCTGGTGCGGGATCTGGGGATCTCCACGCCGCCGGAACTGCGCGGCTGGAACTCGGCGCTCGGCTGGTGCGCTCACGCGGTGGACGATATGGCCGACCGCCTGATTTTCCGGGAGTTTCGCAATGACATCTTCGCCATGAACGAGATCTATTTTGCGAACAATCCGGACACACTTTTTGATTCGGCCATTCTGTCGGCGCTGATCGCGTCCTGCTCCTTTGTCCGCGTTTATCGAACGGACGGGGAGCTGCCGGCGCTGGAGGTGATCGACGGCGCCAACGCTACCGGCGTCATGAACGAGAGAACCGGCCTCCTGGAAGAAGGCTATGCGGTGTTGGAGAGAAACAGCATGGGGCAGCCGACGCGAGAAGCGTGGTTCTCGAAGGAGAGAACCATCTTTTACGAGAACGGCCGACAGGGCGAGGAGCGGGAGCATCCGGCCGGTTGGCCGCTGCTGGTGCCGGTGGTTTTCCGGCCGGACGCGCAGAGGCCTTTCGGGCACTCGCGCATCAGCCGGGCGTGCATGTCCTACACCGAGGGCGCGATCCGGACCATCAAGCGATCGGAGATCTCCGCGGAGTTTTACAGCTTCCCGCAGAAGTATGTGACCGGCGTTGCCCAGGATGCGGAGTTTGCCGACAAGTGGCAGGCGGCCATGAGCGCCTTTATCAAGTTCACGGTGGACGACGACGGAAACGACAAAGTCAAATTCGGCCAGTTCGAGCAGGCAAGCCAGGCACCGCACCTGGAGCAGCTCAGAATGTTCGCATCGCTCTTCGCGGGCGAGACGGCGCTGACGCTGGATGATCTCGGATTTCCGTCCGAGAACCCGAGCAGCCAGGAGGCCATCAAGGCAGCGCACGAAAACCTGCGGCTCAAAGCGAGGAAGGCGCAGCGCACCTTCGGAACCGGATTCCTCAACGCTGGTTTTCTCGCGGCCTGCCTCCGTGATGATTACAGCTACAACCGTGATGCGGTCGCCATGACGCGCCCGATCTGGGAGCCTGTATTTGAACCGGATGCCTCCGGCCTCAACCTGATCGGCGACGGTGTGCTCAAGCTCAACCAGGCCGTGCCCGATTTCATCACCCGCGAAACGCTGCGCGACCTGACCGGGATCCAGACAGATGGGAGTGAAACCACATGACAGACGCGGCGCCGGAGCTGCTGAAAGCCGTGAGCGGGCGTCTGCAGCGATACATAGCGACTGATAAAACGCTGGGGCCTCTTGCTTGGGCGATCCGAGACGGGAAAGCAGACTATCAGACGGTCAACCGATACGCAATCCGACTGGGAGAGCTCCTGTCGAAGGCACTTCGCCGGGAGATCTCCGCCGATAATCTCCCGGATGGGAAAATGTATTACAACATCGCCGAGCGGGTTCTCGGTCCTTTGCTGGAAGGAAATCACAGGATGGTCGCCGACGCAGCCGAGGCGGCACAGAACGCAATGAACAAGGCGGCGGGAATTGGCTTGAAGGCAGTCCGCCCGGATCTTAACAAGAGCCGTGTGCAGGGCCTTGTGGAGAAGGTCTCCAGCTATGAGACCTACGCGGAAGCAGAGTGGGTCACGCAGGAGCCAGTGGTCAATTTCACACAAAGTGTGGTGGATGACGCGATACGGGAAAACGTAGCCGCCCAGGCCGAAGCGGGACTGAGACCGATCGTGACGCGAATCCCGGAGGCGGGGTGCTGCCAATGGTGTGCGGATCTCGCAGGAGAATATGCGTACCCGGTCGACCGGGATGTATACCGACGCCACGAAAACTGCCGATGCCTGGTAATCTACGATCCGGGTAAGGGAAGACTGCAGAACGCCCACACAAAGGTGTTGTATGCGGAAGCCGCCCGCAAGGACAGAAATGCGAGAATTGCGCGGGTGCTGGAAATCGAGCGTGGTTTGCGTGGGTAGAAAACGCATCGGAAACCAAAAGCCTACCTTCTCAGCTCGCCTGCCATACAGTAAGAGCCTCGGTGCAGAGGCAATTGCCCTGTATGAGTGCACAGGCCGCAAAGCCCGCAAGTGGCAGGCGATTCAGGTTAAAGACCTGATGGCGATCACGCCGAAGGGCTTGTGGAAACACACCAAATACGGAATTGCCGTTCCGCGTCAGAACGGAAAAAATGAAATCGTGCTGATCCGGGAGCTGAAAGGCCTGGAGCGGGGCGAGAAGATCATCCACACCGCGCATTTGACTTCAACCGCACACGTCGCATGGGAACGACTGCTTGACCGGGTCGAAAAAGCCGGTCTGGTGGTCGTTTCGTCGTACAAGGCCCGCGGCAAGGAGCACATTGAGGTCGAGGGCGGCGGAAAAATCGAGTTCCGCACGCGAACCAGCAGCGGCGGCCTCGGTGAGTCCTTCGACCTGCTGGTCTATGATGAGGCCCAGGAGCTGACGCCAGATCAGGATGCAGCGCTAAAATACACCATTGCGGCCTCCGAGAATCCGCAGACCATCTACACCGGAACGCCGCCGACTACCAACAGCGCAGGCACCGTCTTCAAAACCTTCCGTGATCAGATCCGCAAGGGTACAGCGCGAAACGCGGGATGGGCGGAGTGGAGCGTCACCGAGCATACGGATCCATGGGATCGAGAGGCTTGGTATGCCACAAACCCGAGCCTCGGCCAGGGACTCGCAGAGCGCACCATTGCGGACGAAATTGGAGAGGATGAGCTGGATTTCAACATCCAGCGCCTGGGCCTCTGGATCGAGTACAACCTGAAATCTACCTTCACCCGGCAGGAATGGGACCGGCTGCTTTGCGAGACGCTCCCGGAACTGACCGGGCGCCTTTATATCGGCATCAAGTACAACAAGGACGCCGCGTCTGTCTGCCTCGCTGTGGCGGCGAGAACGACCGACGGGCGGTTTTTTACCGAAGTGGTGGACAGACGGGAGACCCGGCAAGGAAACGCCTGGATCGTCGATTTTTGCCGTCATGTGGCAGGCCACGCAAAGCGCATCGTCGTTGATGGAGCCAGCGGACAGCAGCTTCTCGCTGAAGATCTCAAAGCGGCGAAAGTGCAGAAGCCGTATTTTCCAACGGTGAAAGAAATCATTGCTGCAAACGCTTTTTTCGAGCAGCAGGTTTTCGGCGAAACACTTTGCCACATGGGGCAACCGGCGCTGAGGCAGATCGCGGAGAACTGCGACCACCGGCCAATCGGATCTAACGGAGGCTTCGGCTATAAGTCTATCCTCGAAGGCGCCGATGTGGCGCTGCTCGAAAGCGTGATCCTCGCCGTGTGGGCGGCAGAAAACTTCAAGGACCGCGGGAGCGGCCAGTCAATGAGTTGTTAAAGCAGAGCTCTTTGAGAGCCCTGCTTTTTCAATAGGTGAAAGCCAAAAATACGGCATACCTCGCCGATAAGAGGGAGAAAGGAACACCATGTCCGAATTCAAAGCAATCACCACGCAGGAAGACTTTGACAATGCGATCAAGGACCGCCTGGAGCGGGAGCGGCGCGCCGCTGCTGCGCCCTTTGCGGACTATCAGCAGATCAAAGCCGACCTTGCCACGCTCAAAACGCAGAGCGGGCAGAAGGACACCACTATCGCACAGCTGCAGAAGGATCTCCAGGGCGCGAGGGCCGACCTTGCCAAAACGAGAATCGCCATGGAGAAGGGGCTGCCTGCGGAACTCGCCGCCCGCCTGACCGGTGAGACGGAAGAAGATCTCCGCAAGGACGCCGATACCCTCGCTGCGCTCTTCTCGGACAAAAAAGGAGGCGCGGAGCCGTCCCGCAGCCATGAGCCCACCCGGGGTGCGCGAGCGGGAAAAGCGACGGACGATAAAGACGGCATCCCGACTGAGGCGTTTGCCTCAGTGCTTGCCGATCTCAATTTGGGAGGGAAATAAAAATGTCTAACATCGTAAACAAGGGCACGATGCTGCCCCCGGAAATCGCGCAGGGGATGATCAACCTCGTGCGCGGCAAGTCCAGTCTTGCCCGCCTGTCGGCGGCGCGTCCCGTTTCCTTCAACGGAAACGAGTTCTTTACCTTCAACTTCGACAATGAGGTCTCCATCGTCGGCGAGAGCGCCGCAAAGGTTAACGGCGGCGTCACTGTCGCGCCCGTGACCGTGCGGCCCTACAAGTTCGAGTACGGCGCCCGTTTCTCGGACGAGTTCATGATTGCGTCCGAGGAGTACCAGATGGACGTTCTGCGGCAGTTTGCCGAGGGCTTTGCAGCCAAGGCCGCCCGCGGCATGGATATCGCCGCCTTCCACGGCTTCAACCCGCGCGCGGGCGCCGCCTCCACTGTCGTGGGCACGAATCACTTCGATTCCGTCGTCACGCAGACCGCGACCACGACTGCCGACCCGAGCGTAGATGTCGAGACTGCCATTGCTCTGGTGCAGGGGAATGAGCATGACGTGACGGGCATGGCCATGGCACCCGCCTTCCGGACCGCCCTCGCGCAGCTCAAGAAGAGCGGCACCAGCAACGAGCCCATGTTCCCCGAGCTGGGCTGGGGCGCAACGCCCGGCGTGATCAACGGCCTGCCCGTCGACACCAACAGCACCGTCTCCTTCGGCGCCGGCACGAAGGACCGCGCTATCGTCGGAAACTTCCGCGACTTCTTCCGCTGGGGCTTTGCCAAGGGCATCTCCATCGAGGTCATCGAGTACGGCAACCCGGACAACGACGCGACCGCCGGCGATCTCAAGGGACACAACCAGATTTATCTGCGCGGTGAGTGCTACATCGGCTGGGGCATCCTCGTTCCCGGCGCCTTTGCCCGCATCGTGGCTGCTTAAGGAGGAGAGACTATGAACACCTACAGAAACAAGCGCACCGGCGCCGAAGTGATCACGGAATCCAACGTGACCGGCGACGACTGGGAACTGGTCAAGCCCAAGAAGGAGCCGAAAGGTAAAGGCAAGGAGCCCGACGCCAGCAAGGAGCCCGAAGGCGGCAAGGAGCCCGAAGGCGGCGAGGACAAGTGAGCGAGTCCTTCGCGACCGTCCAGGACGTGACGGCGCTGTTTCGCACGCTGACGCCCGCTGAATCTGAGCGGGCGTCGGTGCTGCTGCCGATTATCTCGGATACGCTCCGCGAGGAGGCACACAAGGTCGGAAAAGACCTTGATGTGATGATCCTCGAGCGCAAAAGCTTCGCGTCCGTGGTTAAATCCGTCACCGTAGATATCACGGCGCGCTGCATTATGACCCCGACAGAGGGCGCGCCCATGACTCAGCAGAGCCAGAGTGCTCTCGGCTACACCGTCTCCGGCACCTTCCTGGTGCCGGGGGGCGGCATGTTTATCAAGAATACGGAGCTGGCGCGGCTGGGGCTGCGCCGGCAGCAGGTGGGAGTGTTCAATCCCTATGTTACACGGAATCCCTGTAACCCTTTTGACCAAAACCCAAACGGGTGTTAATGCGGCGGGGCGGCCGGTATACAGCTGGTCGCCCGTCACGGTCGAAAACGTACTCGTTGCGCCGCTGAACGAAGTCGACAGCACGCAAGGGCTGCTCTCGACAGGACACCGGGCGGTCTATCACATGGCAATTCCAAAGACCGACACCAATACATGGGAAGGACAGCTCGTACAGTTTTTCGGCAATACCTGGGCGGTTGTCGGCATCCCCACTCGCGGAATCGATGATCTGATTCCGGGCCCGTGGAATCAAAAGGTTGCTGTGGAGCTTTACCGCACCGGGGCCCATTCAATTGAAAGCTTGTGGGCAGACTCGGTTACTCTGTGGACCGAGGCGTTTCAGAAAGACGCCGCGGGCTATGATATCGAGGGAGATCCTCAACCGCGAAATGTCACGGCAATCTTTACAGAAGGCGTCGACAGCACGGCATTCAGCCAGGATCAGAAGGCTGGACCGAGACGCTCAGCGACGGTTGAGCTTTGGTCAGAAGACTATCAAAGTGAGCAGCGGCTCATGCACAACGATGTGCTGTATGAAGTGCGTGAGTGCAAGAACACCGGACGCGGGACAGTCCTGCTGAAAATCGAGGAGGTGTGGCGCTGATGGATGTGGAAACCGCGCTGCAAGCGGCCATTTCTCCCATTTTCCCATGCGCGCCCAATGAGTACAAGGGCGAGGCGCTGGAATACGTCGTTTGGAACTGCTACACGGTCCCGCAGGTTTACGCCGAGGAAAAACCAGCAGCTGCCCGTTATCCCACACAGGTTCATTATTTCCTGCCGCATGGGAAGAACCCAAAGCCCGGAAAGCTCTCACTCCAAAGGGCACTGTTTGACGCCGGCTTCTCCTGGCCAAGCATCACCAACGCAAGCGACAGCGAAGGACAGCACTACGTTCTGGAGTGTGATTTCGTGAACGCGGGAGGCGTCTATGGCGAGTCTTGAAATCTCCGGTATGGATGAGCTGAACGCCGCCTTTGGACGGATCGCGGATATCCCGGATGGCGTGACTACACGTGCGCTCAACGAAATGGCCGAGATCGCTGCAAAAGAGATCAAGGCAAGCGGCGAGAGCATGGGTGTGCGGGATCCGGAGAGCGACGTTCATATCCTGGATAAAATCAAGCCGACCAAGGTCAAGCTCACTGAATCGGGCGGGTACCAGGATATTACCTTCTCCGGTACCCGCAAGCGCGGGGATAAGCGAGTGCCCAATGCCCTGATTGCTTTTGTGAATGAATTCGGGACAGATAAACAAGATGCAAGGCCCTTTGTGGGAAAAGCGATGAACAGCCACGGTGAGAAGATCGCAGACACCGGCGGTAAGGTCATCGGTGACTGGATCGAAAAGAATTTCTAAGGAGGAACACTATGCCTCAGTTTAACCTTAAACACCTCCGCGCCGGTAAGTACAACAACAATAACGGCGCGGTCAGCTATTCTGACGCCGTCAAGATCGGCGACGCCATGAACGTCAACCTGGAGCTCCGCTTCGCCGAAGCACGGCTGTACGCCGAGGGCCGCCTGGCCGAGTACCTGCGCGAGGCAAGCGGCGGTACCGCTTCGATGGGCGTCAAGTATATCCTCGCTGCGGCTCAGACGCTGATGTTTGGCGTGCGCTCCCATACGCGCACGGTCAACAGCAAGGAGATCCCGTCCACGCAGTTTGGCGGGAATGATACCGGCTCCTATGTAGGCGTCTCGTTTTACGCCGACGACATGATCGACGGCGTCAAGAAGTACACCTGCGCTCTCGTGACCAAGGCGCGGTTTTCTTACCCCGCCATCACCCGCCGCACGAAGGGCGAGAACATCGAGTTCCAGACGCCGACCACGACCGGCGAATTTCTGCCAGATGATTCGAGCGATCTCAATCTGATCGAGGTTGCCGTCTGCGATACCGAGGACGACGCTGCTGCATGGTGCGATCTGGTGGTTAACTACACGGAGGAGGGCGGCACTCAGGCGAACACCAATCAGGAGGGCGGCACTCAGGCGAACACCAATCAGGAGGGCGGCGCTCAAGCGAACACCAATCAGGAGGGCGGCGCATGATTCGTCTGGAAGAAAAGCAGATTGAGCTGGACGGCAAGCGCTACACCCTGCGCTGCAATATGGCGGTACTGGAGGAGGTGGAGGAGGCCCACGGCGACATGGAGGCCGTCATGGCCCTTACCGTGCGCCAGTCCTCAGTGGAATTCCTGGCTGCCATGCTGAACGATGACGCGCAGCAGCGGGGCCTGGATGTGGTATGGACGCCGGAAGCGCTCAAGCGCAAACTCTCCTATGCCATGCTGAAGGAACTTGACATTATGGGTATGGTATTTCGCGCGATTTCCCCCGCCGGCGCGGCTGAGCCTCAGCGTGAAGCGGAAGCCGCGCACGAAGACTCGGGAAACTGAACGAGCGGGCGAAGATCGACTTCGCCCGCTATCTCTCTATCTGGATGTTTGATTTGCACATGGAAGAGCAGATCTTCTGGAAAACGATGAACCCAGCCAGGCTGCACGCGTTGTACAGCGCATATTTTTTGCCTGCGCGCACCCAGGCGGCTCCTGAGCCGCAGAAGGCCGTCAGCCTGAGCGAATACCTCAGAGGAGGTTAACATGGCCACAAGGACTGTAAAAGCTCGCGTAGAGCTTGATGGTGAAGCACAATACAAGCAGGCGATGTCGGAACTGAGCAAGGGAAATGCTGTCCTTGGCTCTGAAATGCGCAAGCTGCAGGCTGAGTACAAGGGCAACAGCGAAAGCACCGAGTTCCTCACCAAAAAGGGTGAGCTTCTCGAGCGCCAGCTTCTCCAGCAGAAAGACAAGGTCCAGACGCTGCGGGATGCGCTGGCCAACGCTGCGCAGCAGTACGGTGAAAGCTCCGATAAGACCCAGGACTGGCAGATCAAGCTGAACAATGCCGAAGCCGCCCAATACGACCTGGAGGCCGCGATCCGGGAGAACAACGATGCCCTGCAGGGCGAAAGTGATACTATGGTCGGCCTGGGCGATACCGTGGGTGATCTTGCTTCAAAGCTCGGTATCCAAATCCCGGATGGGGCAAAAAAAGCGCTCAATGGCATGCAAGGCTTATCAACCGGTACCGTAGCGGCTATGGGCGCGTCTGTGGCTGCTGTAGCCGCCCTCTATAAAGCTGTACAGCAACTTCATCAAATGACGGTAGAGGCCGCAGCCAATGTCGACGAGATTCTCACGGAATCCATGACCTCGGGCTTGAGCACTCGCACGATCCAGCAGCTTAAGTATGCGGAAAACCTGATTGATGTCTCCTACGGTACCATTACAGGAACATTGACCAAGCTCACCCGAAATATAGCAGAGGCGGACAGTGGAAACGCAGCGCTCGCCGAGAGCTTTGAGAATCTCGGCGCGTCCATATTGGACACCGACGGAAGCCTGCGCAGTGCGGAGGCTGTGTTTTATGACGTGATCGATGCGCTGGGAGGGATTGAAAACACCACGCGGCGTGACGCTGCTGCAATGGAAATTCTGGGAAAGTCCGCGCAGGAGTTGAATCCTCTGATTATGCAGGGAAGTGCGGCTTTAAGGGATCTGGCTGCAGAAGCTGAAGCTACTGGATACGTCCTGGATGAGAGCCAGCTCAAAAAGCTTGGTGAAGTGGACGACGCCTATCAGGAGCTGCAGTTGCAGATTCAGGCAACGAAACAGCAGCTTGCTACTGAGTTTGCACCCGCCTCCAAGGAAGTCCTTGAAACTTTTGCAAAGCTCACTAAAGGAGCGGGAGACGCGCTGACACAGTCCGGGCTTGTCAAGGGTGTGGGTGAGTTGGTGCAGTTCTCTTTGGCTCTTCTGCAACCACTGGGGGCGCTGCTTGGACTTGCCCCGGAGTTAACATCCGGCTTGCAGCCGCTTTATACAGTCCTTCACGCGATCGCTGGTGTTTTTGCCTGGATTGCCGACGTGGGGAATGCGGCGCTCGGTGTTCTTACCGGTTTTACTGCTGCAGGAAGGACGCGCTTTAATACTGCTTTAGGCTTAAATGCACAGTATGGGATGTATTCCAATCTGCAGCAATGGAATGGGACAGCGGCACAGTATGAAGCCTGGCGCAATTCCTCGTATTCGGGAAGCCGAAACCCAAACTATGGTTATGATGCTGAAACTGGCCGCTATTATGACCGTGAGACCGGTAATTATATCTACGGTTACAACGCCTCCGGCAACAGCAACTGGCGCGGCGGCATGACTTACCTGGCCGAAAACGGACCGGAGGCGGTATTTCTTCCAGCGGGCAGCCGGATCATGAACGCCCAGGAGACCAGGCAGGCCATGGGCGGCGACACCTTCTATATCACCATCGACCCAAAGAATGTGAAGGAATTCAACGATATTGTGGAGATTGCCCGCAGCGCCCGCGTGCTCTCACGCATGAAGGGAGGGTAAAGAGTGGCTTTTGTTACAGTCAACATTCCCCTGCAGAAAAGCGCGCTGGTATTCGAGGATGCACCCAACCTCAACTACCACGACAAAACTGCATATACGGCATACCTCAACCCTCCATCAGGGGAAGCCAGAAAAACGCTGCTGAAGTTCGGGCCGGTTCCGGAAGCCTATCGCTATATGGGCATTAACACCGCCTATATAAGCGCTTATTACTATGGCAACAAGAGCGGGAACCGAACGATAGTTCGGCCATACATCACGAAAAGTACCTGGAAGGATTTCGATGCAGGATCCATCAACTGGAATAGCACCCCGGCTTTCTCGCAATGGTTTGCTCCGGGGGTTGGCTACACGTTCCCGGATGCGACTACTGGAATCCGTCTTTCGACGCCGAGATCTTTCTATTCGGATTACGACGAGTCTCTCATGGCAAAGCGCATGGCGAGCGAGGTCGTTTCCCTTTTCCCCTATCTTACTTCTGCCAGCCAGTCGGACAGCATTATTCTGAGGAATGACAGCACAGAACCGATCGAGCTTGTCGTGCAGTTTAATGATGGGATTACAGTTCGCTCCAAAATAACGGCTTCTGATAAGACAAGCGGTTACGTGGATCCTACTGTATCCAATGTCTTCTCCTGGTCTTTTGAAGAAAACGCACTCACTTTGCACGCAATCGGACCATGGGACCAGCAGACGGCAACGTTCTACTGGAGAGCAGCAGGTGAGTCAAGCTGGAACAGCATTCCGGCAGGTACAGTATCGCAGGTAACAATTCCCGCGAATACTTTCCCCCTTGGCACTGTCGAGTGGTATGTGGCCGGCACGGATACACAGGGAACTTCCTCGCAGACGGAAGTTTTCACCGTTTCCACCACGGCGGCTCTGTCCGATGCCATGCCGGTTTCACCCATGGATACGCTGGTCAATAGTGATGCCCCGGTTACATTCGCTTGGTCTGTTTCCAACGCAAACAACCCTTTGCAGACAGGCGCGGATCTCCAGTACAGCGCCGACGGCGGCAGCACTTGGGCACAGATCGGCCATGCCGACGGCAATGTGAGAAGCCTGGAAGTCGCTGCCGGGGTCATGCCTGGTGGATCCATCCAATGGCGTGTGCGCTCCTATAACATCGATGGCGTGGCCGGACCCTGGAGCACACCCGCGTCCTTCTATTACATCGGCGCGCCGGCGGCTCCCATCGTCTCTGCTACCGAAGTGCCATTTACCACGGTGACTTGGACGGCAGCTGGCCAGCAGGCGTATGAGGTTATCATTGACGGTGTATCCTCCGGCATTCAATTTGGGACTGGAAAGAGCTACACGGTGCCGGAACCGCTGATTGACGGCGGGCACAGCGTCCAGGTGCGCGTACAGGGCATTTATGGTCTCTGGTCTGCAGCTGGAGCTACGAACATAACGGTTCAAAACCAGCCGGGCGACGAGATCAGTCTGAACGGCACGTCTGATCTGGACACCGTCTTAAACTGGAGCACCGAAGGCAGCACCTTGCCCTTCCTGATCTATAGGGACGAAAAGCGTATCGGTCAGACTGACGGGTTGAGTTTCCGAGACCGCTTTGTCCTGGGCGAACACAGCTATTACGTGCTGGTGAAGCTTGAAAACGGAAACTACACCCGGAGCAATATTTACACCGGCACAATGACAGCGGACGGAGTGCAGATCTCGGCCGCCGCGGGCGGAGACTGGATCAAGCTCAGACTGTCCGAGAACAGCGCGAGCGCTCAGGCCTTCGCCTCCGATCGCTCTTCGAGCCTGCGCCATGTAACGGGTGCTGTTTATCCGGTGCTGGAGTTGGGGCAATTTCAGGATTTGAGCGGGAGCTACGATGTGGCTTACCCAGACCATGCCCAGGCGAAAGCCTTTGAAGCGTTGTTCGGACAGGTCGTGATCGTCAAATCCCGAGGGGATAACGTGATGATCGGGGCCATGACCAAGCTCAACAAAACGCAGGGTGATTTTTATATTTCCTATTCCTTCACCCTGCAGCAGATCGAATGGGAGGATTTCGTCGATGACACGGACGCTGGGATTTAAGTACAATGTGCTGCGCTCCGGCGCGATCTTCTCCCGACTGATCGCCTTGCCGGACGCAAGCGCCCCCACTATCCGCATGAACGACAGCGGGCCGATCAAGACGTCTTTTTCAGGGACGTTCCTGCCAAATGCCAAGGTAGATCTGCTCTCCGATGAAGTGCAGCCGGTGATGGTGATCGACGGGGTAGAGCATCCGCTCGGCGTGTTCCTGGTAACGACTGTGTCGGATTCGCAAGGGGATACCGCAAAGTCGATCAGCGTGGAAGCGTACGACCGTGCATGGCGGCTGGAAAGCACCAAGACAGAGACCATGATCTACTTTGCTGCCGGTACAAACTATCTCGAAGCGGTTAAGGGCCTTTTGACCGCGGCAGGCATTACCAGCGTAATCGAGACGCCAACCGCCGCCTCCCTTACAGAGGCCCGGCAGGAGTGGGACGTGGGAACCTCGTATCTCACGATCGTCAACCAGCTCCTTGGCGAGATCAACTATAAGGAGATATGGTTTAACCAGGACGGCGTGGCTATCCTGGAGCCGGTGAAAACGCCGACCGCCGAAAATATTACCCATACGCTTGACAGTGAGAAGGTGAGCAGCCTGTTGCTTCCTTCTCTGCGCCGGGAGACGGACGCCTTCTCCGTGCCCAATGTTTTTATCTGCGTCTGCTCCAATCCAGATAAGGACGTTCCGCTCGTGGCCACTGCAGTAAACGACAATCCCGCATCGCCGTTATCGACGGTACGGCGCGGACGCCGGATCTGCACGGTGGAGTATGTGGATACTATCGCAAGTCAGAACGAGCTGCAGGCCTATGCCGATCGGCAGCGGGACAGCTCCATGATCCGCGGAGAAACACTAATCGCGCAGACCGCGCTGCTTCCCGGATTCGGTGTTGACGATGTAACGGCGCTGCATTTTAACGATTTCTCCGGGGTTTGTTTGGAACGCGCCTGGACCATGGAGCTGAGTGTGGGCGGGACAATGTCCCACACGCTTGAAAAGGTGGTGTATGCCCTTGAATGAATTCTTTTTCGCGTCTCAGAAACTGCAGCAGCCGACGCAGTTCTATCTTGCCACAGTTGGCAGCGTTTCTGCATCGGGCACAACGATCACCTTTGACGGACAGACAGAACCGACGACAAAACGCTACAAACACCTGATAGCCGGCACGGCGCTTGCAGCCGGGGATCGGGTGCTCGTGCTCAGAACAAACGGGTCCTTCGTGATCCTCGGCAAAATCGGCTTTTAGGAAAAAGGAGACCAGGAAATATGCTGACAATTGTAATTCGTGGAAGGATGGCCTGCGGCCGCGCGGATAACGATCCGATCACGAGCGGGAGCGTCGGCTATCCCGTGCATTTTGATTTTTCCCCGGAGTGGGAGGATTTGATCAAAAACGCTGTATTCATCGGAAGCGGCATTACTTTTGAGGTCCCGCTGATCAATACCGATGAGACGATCATTCCACATGAGGTTCTGGCGGATGCCGGGAGCAGCCTGCTGATCGGAGCCTATGGAGCAACACCTGACGGCTCGGTCGTCATGCCTACTGTATATGTGAAGATCAGCCAGATCAATGCCGGCGCCGTTCCGCCGATCGTGAGCCCGTCTGTGCCTACGCCGTCTTGGGCAATCCAGGTACAGGCTGCGGCGGAGAAAACGCTCAGCGCTGCGGAAGGCTCTGCCGAAGACGCTGAGGCATGGGCGGTAGGGGAGAGAAACGGCGAGCCAGTCACAGAGGACGATCCGACATACCACAACAACGCGAAGTATTACGCCAAGCAGGGAGGCGGGCCGGGTGGAGCCGTGCAGTCCGTCAACGGTAAGACAGGGCATGTTGAGCTCAATGCCGAGAATGTGGACGCTCTGCCTTCTGGGACAACACTTGATGAGATCTCCGACGGTGCGACCTATAAGCGCGCGACCGCCGCGCAGCTGCGGCAGATCGCGGATAACGCCGCCGAGCTCCAGGCGCAGGACGGAAAGATCGAGGCACTGGAAAGCGGCGTGGCTGATATTGAGGCCGTGATTCCGAACCAGGCAACGCCTCAGAATCAGCTTGCGGATAAGAGTTTTGTCAACAGCTCTATCAACAGCAGCGCGGCCTTCTTTCGCGGCGCTTTTGCGACTCGCGCGGCCCTCTTTGCCGTCGCCTGGCAGACCGCAGATCCCAGCGCGGCGAACTACGTCAGCAACAACGACTATGCTTATGTTGCGGACGATGAGACACACGACGATGAAGCATGGCGTTATATCTACGTGCTTCAGCCCGGCGGTACCTCAAACGGATGGCAGCCGCAGTTTCGCGTCAATGAATCTCCGCTGACGGCAGCGCAGCTCGCAGCGCTTAACTCCGGAGCGACGGCGGAGCTGATTGAACAGATCAGCAAAAATGCAGCTGCAATTGCGCTCAAATACACCAAACCTGCTGTCGGCATCCCCGCGTCTGATCTCGCGCCGGGAGTTATCCCGTCCGTTCCCAACCCATCTTCCGCCACGCCCGAGATGGACGACGTCCCGTCTGCCGGCTCATCTGCTGCCTACGCCAGAGGCGACCACGTTCACCCGAGCGACACTTCCAAGGCCGACAAGGTGACGGAAGTCACGGTCTCCACGGCCGGCGCGGTCACGCAGGCGCTCGACCCTGAAAAAATCTATCACTTCACCGGGGCCTTGACGGCGCTGACGATCACGCTCAACGCCCCCGCCGCGGGCCAGCTCGCCCACTACCGCTTTGACTTCGACAGCGCTTCGACCGCTCCGACCGTGACGATCCCGAACACGGTCGCGATGCCGGGCGGCTTCACGGTCGAGGCAAGCAGGCACTATGAAATCGACATCCTCAACGGTTACGGGGCGGTGATGGCGTGGTGAATCTTCTGAGAAGAAGAGAGATGGTGCTGTCGAGCGAAGCACCCGCAGACCCGCTTCACCCGCTTGTTAATGGTAGCTATAAAGGTTCGACTGGCAGTAGCGGCGATACGAAAGTAACACTTGGCAACCATGTCTATATTTACAAACGATATGGCGATGCCAACTGGAATGGCTTAGTCCCTTTGGAATCGACCTTTACGCTTTCTGTTGGCGATGTTGTCGATTATCGCATCAATGTCACTCGTTGCACAGGATGCACTTGGGGATTGCAACTCCAAGATACAAGCGCCGCTAGCATGACCGTAAAAAGCGGCATTACCGAAGTCGGCGAGTATACTGGACGCTTAACCATTTCCGTTGCTCGTGAAATGGCAAAGCATCGATATTATTGCACCAGCGGCTCAACCAAGAAATACTTCGAATACGACCTTGAAATATATGTCAACGGTGTCCGCTACATCTAAGGAGGGCAGACAATGTACGGAAAACTTATCAAGGGCGAACTGCAAATCGCCCCTAAAAAACTGAACGGCGACGGCGTGATCGTCTACAACCCTCCCGCAGAGATGTATCTCGCCGCAGGGTACAAGCCCGTCACCTTTACCGACGCGCCCGATGCGCCGAGCGGCTATACCTGCGAAAGCGGCTGGGAGGAGCAGACGGACGCCATCGTGCAGACCTGGGCGCTCATGCCGCTGCCCGACGACATTGACGAGGCGGAAGCCTATGACATCATCTTCGGAGGTGCGGAATGAAACGGGAACACGCATACAAGCTGCGGGACACGCTGCATAAGGCGGTCGTTTCCCTCTCCGACGGGGACGCGCTGGAGGGCGTTGAACTGTTCCCGCCGTGGGCGGCGGATACTGCGTATGAAGCCGGCGTTCGCGTCAGATACATGGGGAAGCTGTACCGCTGTGAGCAGACCCACAGCTCGCAGGAAGGCTGGGAGCCGCCCGCCATCCCCGCGCTGTGGACCGACGTGGCAGAGCCGGGTAAGATCCCCGTCTGGCGGCAGCCCACAGGCGCGCAGGACGCATATCGCATCGGCGATCTGGTGCATTATCCCGACGCGGACGGGCCTGTCTACCGCTGCACCATCGACTACAACGTATACGCTCCCGACGTGGCTGGCTGGGAGGTTGTGCTATGAGCAAAAAGACTGGCGTGGGCCTGGCGGCCTACGCAAAGGCCCAGCTGGGCAAGCCCTACTGGTGGGGCACCTTCGGCCAGACGGCCACGCCGCAGCTGCTCGCCCAGAAGCGGCAGCAATACCCCAGCTACTACACGGCCAACGATTTCAACTCTCAGATGGGCAGGCGCGTCCACGACTGCGTGGGGCTGATCAAGGGCTATCTCTGGAGCGAGACACCGGAGAGCGCGCCGCAGTACGGCCTGACGCCGGACGTGGCCGTCTCGGGCCTGTACGCGGCCTGCAGCCGCAAGGGCGACATCGGCAGTATCCCGGAGATCCCCGGCGTCTGCGTGTTCAAGAAGGACATGGGGCACGTCGGCGTTTACATGGGCCAAGGCATGGTCGTGGAGGCGCTGGGACATGCCTACGGCGTCGTCACGTCGGCGCTCGGCTCCCGGCCGTGGGCCTATTGGGGCATGCCGAAGTGGATCGACTACGGCAGCGGCGCCGAGGATCCTGACGAGGGCACGCCGCAGCCGCAGCCGGCAGGCCCGACCTGCACGGTGACGCTGCCGCTGCTCAAACGCGGCGCCACCGGACCGGCTGTCGAAGCTGCGCAGGAGCTCCTGCAGCTGCGCGGCTATGAGCTGCCGCTCTGGGGCACGGACGGCGACTTCGGCGATGAGACCGCCGCGGCCGTCGACGCCTGCCAGGCCGACCACGATCTGACGGTGGACACCGAGATCGGCCCGGACACCTGGGCGAAGCTTATTACTCTGTAATCTTTTATTTTGGAGGTATATACAAATGAAAGACACTATTCTTGCGGTCATTGGCATTGTCGGCGCTTTCATCGCCCACATCTTCGGCGGGTGGAATGCGGCCATGGGAACGCTGCTGATTTTCATGGGCATCGATTATGTCTCCGGACTGATCGTGGCCGGCATCTTTCACGCATCGCCCAAGAGCGAGGGAGGAGCGCTGGAGAGTAAAGCGGCCAGCAAGGGACTGATCAGAAAAGGCATGGCTCTGCTGGTGGTGCTGATCGGTGCGCGTCTGGACCTCCTGCTGGGGACGGATTACATCCGGGATGGAATCATCATCGCTTTTGTGGTCAATGAATTGCTGAGCATCGTGGAAAACATGGGCCTCATGGGCGTACCCTTCCCGGAACCGCTGAAAAATGCTATTGAGCTTCTGAGAGGGAAGGCGTCGGGTGTACCTATCCCGGAACCGCAGACGGAGGAAGGCCGGCGTACTGAAGCGGAAGCCGACGCCACGCATGATAAAGACATCGCTACATAACGCAAATCCCCGGAGCAGCGCTCCGGGGATTTTTTCTTGCCTTATTTGGAATATGTGTTATACTATTCATGCCGATAAGCTTTTCACGGGTGTGGAAAGCTTATCGGTTTTTGCAATCCGGGCCACCGTACTGTAAAAGCTGATGATAATCAGTTGTAAAAATATACGGCCAGGCGCTTGGCGGGTTTGTCATACACAATGTAAGAGACCACGGTTTTCAAGGCGGCATTTTTGGCCGCTTCGTTTTGCTCGGGATCCCGGATGATCGCAAGCACGGCCTGCACCTTTTTTGAGAAGGCGAGCGGGTCAAGGGTCTTGGAGCGGGCCTCGGCTCTGCTGTGCTCGGCCTGTCGCTCCAGCTCGTCGATTTTGGCAGAGATCTCTTTCTTTCGCTGGGCATATTCCTGCAGCGTGTAGACCTCGGCCTCATAAGCCTCCTGGATCCGGCGGATCTTCACACGCTCAACCGCGATTAGATGCTCATAGTCCGGTGAAGCTGCGTCCTGCTTGATGGTGTGCGGCGCGATCGGGAAGCTCATCGTGGCCACGCAGTTTTCCAGAAATGCGATCACGAGACGGTTTGCCTTTGCGATCGACAGAGAATGCGAGGTCTGGCACTGACCACGGGCGTATTTGT
>CAMNKQ010000006.1 GCA_946542465.1 uncultured Clostridia bacterium
GCGTGTAGCCGGAGCCGATCAGTACGTCCTTGAAATACGCCTTGCCCGTGCTGTCTGTGACGGCGTACTCGTCCACGGCCAGCCCGGAGAGGGATGTTCCGTACAGGTGGAATTTGATCCCCTCCACCATCCCGTCCTCGGAAGTCTTGGTCACGGTCAGATCACCGCGCTTGAGAACATTGTTGAAGGTCACGGTGGTCGTTTGGCCTCCGATCACGGTCACACGCTGTACATCCTGGGGCAGATAGCGGTCAAAGCTCTGCTCTGTCACGGTGTAGACGCCGGGGATAAGGCCGTCCACAAAGATAGTGCCGTCCTCTGCGGTGGTGACGGTGCGCTCCATCTTTTCGCCTGTGATGATAAAGCGAATACCGGCCACCACGCCGTCTTCTGAGGCCTTTTTCAGATCAAGGTTGCCGGTGGGCGTCTCCGCATTCAGATAGGCGTAGACGGGATCGGCGTTCTCCACGCCAGTCACAACATCCTGCAAGTTGGGATCACCATAGGCGATCAGCCTGGCGCTGGAGCTGACGGTGGGAATGTTGTTTCGGCTGGCTGTGATCGTCACCGTGCCGTCGAAGGGATCATCAGCAGAGAGGGTCAGCGTGTTCCCGGACTTGGAAACAGACACCTTGCTGTTGGAGCTTGAGAAGTAAAACTCGGACAAGACGCCGTTGGTGTCCGTAAAGGTGAGAATATACTTTCCGTCCTTATACTCCAGATCCTGCGAGGCTACGTCGGCAGAGCCTGACATAAAGCTGGGAATGACGCTGTGCCGCTGCATCCAGGCCACGATCTGATTGTAGTCGGCCAGCACGCCGGTGTTCGGCTGATTGCTGCCAAACTGAATGTCATAGATGGCGGTGCTGACCTGTTTATACGGCGGGGTGGATTCGCGGCAACCGGTAACAAACTCCCACACAAGCTCGGCGGTGGCCACCCATTTCTCATCGTCGCTCCCGCTGAGGTTGCTCCAGTTGCCCTGATAACCGTACAGAAGCGCAAGGCCGATTGCCTTTTTCTGACCGGCTGAAAGAGCATCCCAGGCAGCGGAGGAGCTGCGGTACAGCGTGTCGTTCACCAGAAGATGGCGGCCCGGCTGGATACAGTAGGCGGTTTCTCCATCCACAAACATCCTGGGCTTGGGATGGCCCGTGCCTCCGGCCAGATACCCGTCCACATTGGTTTCTCCGTTGTAAAGGATCATGTTGCCGCTGGAATCGTAGCAGTAGTCGAATGTGATGTTCCCGGCTTCCCCGGCAGCAAAGGCGGTGGTTCCCGGAATAAAGGAAAATGCTGTGATCGCCGCCAGGACAAAAGCGGCGATCCGTTTGAAGATTTTGCTTTTCATCTTTGACCTCCTGTTGGTTTGCTGGCTGAAATAATCAGCCGCAGAAATGAAAAAAGCTCCTGCCTTTTTCGGTAGGAGCAAGGGGAACAGTCTCTTTTTTCGGTTGGTACAGTTGGTTTGAGGGGGTGAGGTGTGGAGAGGGGGAACAGCCGATTTCCCCGGCACAGTATATGGGCACACTACCCCCTTGGCGGCTACCTTTCCAAGCTGCGCTGGCGCTTGTAGTACATGTCCAGCGCCTTAACGATGGTATCCTCGATCTTCTGCGCGGGCGTCCCCGTGGGAAAATACTTGCTGATACGCTCTCTCGGCATACGAAACTGCTCCTTTTGATTTGGCTTTTCCTCCTGCATGATGGATAAGATGACCTCCTCGGTCAGCTTGCCACTCTCTGAGAATTGGCGCATTTTGATGGTTTGGGCATGGGAGGGTGTGCAATCCTCCATCTCCATCATCTCATGGAGTATAGTCTGCTCGTTTTCGGGCAGGTATGATAGCTCCACGGCGGGGCGCATGGCGATCTTGCCCTCGTCCACCATGTCCAACAGCGGCGGGATAAGATTAGTGAGCCGGATAAACTTGCGGATTTGCTCATGGCTGTCGGGACTGTTTTCGGCAAGCAATTCACGCGAAGTCTTACCTTTTGACTTCTGCAACGGTGTTGCAGAGGTTAAATCTGTCCTTTCTCCTTGCTGCCTCCGCATGGCTTCCAGCTTCATCTTGTAGGCAAAGGCTTTCTCCGAGGGGAGGATACTTTCTCGCTGCAAGTTGCTGTCCACCATGATAATGATGGCTTCATCATCGGTCAGATCGCGCACAAGGCAGGGCATGGTGGGCTTCTGCGCCAGCTCGCTGCCCATCTTGCGCCGGTGGCCTGCTACCATCTCATAGCCGCTGCCCTCCTTGGGACGCACCATGCCCGGAACAAGAACGCCGTACTGTCGTATGCTGTCTGCCATCTCCATCATGGCATCGTCCATCTTTACCTTAAAGGGATGATTAGGAAAGTCGCTGATCTCGGAAAGCGGGATGTCCACAACCGTTTCCCGCTTGGCTGCGTCCCGTTCTTCCTGTGTGGTAAAGAGGTCATCTACCGAGGTCAATAGACCTGCCACGCTGCTTTTCGCCAAAGCCCGTCACCTCCTTTACCAGCTCGCGGTAGGCATCTGCCGCCCGTCCTTTGGGGTCGTGCCGGAAGATGCTTTTGCCTGCGGTGCTGACTTCCGCCAGCCGCACAGTAGCCGGAATGACCGCGTTTAGCACGGTCAAGCGCTTTCCGTAGTTCTCCTTGACGGACTGCACGATCTCCCTGCGGAAGTTCGTTTCATTCGCCATCGTGAGAAACACGCCGCCGATCTTCAGCTTGGGATTGATCTGCCGCTTGATGCTCTGCACCGTGCCGATCAGCTCCGTCATGTCCTCGGCTGCCAGATAGTCCGCCTGCACAGGAATGAGAACATAGTCTGATGCGGACAGGGCATTGATGACCAGCATACCGAGGGACGGGCGGCAATCCAGCAACACATAGTCATAGTCCTTTTTTACGCTGTCCAGATACCGTTTCAAGACCGTCTCGCGGCTCATGGTGTTCACCAGCCCGATCTCTACCGCCGAAAGAGTACGGTTTGCAGGGATGAAGTCAAAGCCCTCGTCGTGGTGTATGATCTCCGGGTGCTCTTTGCTGTCCTGTCCCGCCACAATGTCATTCATAACATTGCTGAGAGTCAAGGGCAACTCATGAGGCTTGCGCTCTCCCAGCATCTTTGTGAGATCACCCTGCGGGTCAACATCCAGAAGCAAGACCTTATTGCCGTTCTGAGCAAGTCCCGCGCCGATGCAGTACACGCTGGTGCTTTTGCCGACGCCGCCCTTTTGGTTGGCAACAGCAATAACCTTTGTTTTCGCCATATTGGTTTCCTCCTTTCACAGATTTAGCCGCCCACGGCGATGGTGGGCGGCTATGTACGGACATAAAAAAGCCGCCTACTCTGAAAACAGAATAGACGGCTTAGCAATTATATTAAACGTGAGTTGTTTATGAAGTCTCCTTACCCCATTGCATGTGTAAATCAAATACATCATTTGCTTCGGAAACAAATTCCATAATTTGCTTTTCTAGTTCATGATTGATTTTGATTTGCTCTTCCACTGATGGATCAGACTTAAAATCATTAATGTTTCTATCTAGTTCTAACTGATAAGTTGATAGCATTTCTACTAGCCCTACTAACCTATAGGTTGCGACAAGATTGCTGCGAACCACTTTCTGCGGGTCATCCGTAAAAACCTTATCTAATACTGGCTTCATTTTGTACAAAGCATGAATAGACTTATTGTTATAATAACAGCCTTCTTGGTATAAAAATATTTTTTCACTTTTTTTATCGTTTGGCATAGTGTAAAGGAGGCGGTTATATGAATTGCACATCATAATCCAATAGCAAATTTGGTTATCAAAAGAGTCAACGAATTGTTTTATGTTGTATGTACCAGCTTTGGCATTCCTTATTGATACAACCCATTTAATTGATTTGATTACGATAATTAAAAAAGGCGGAATTATCGCTAAAACAGCACAGACAATCCATATGTGTATATTTACTTTTTGTGTATCGAAAAAATGATCGACAATTATTGATCCTACAGCAATAACAATCTCCCAGCATAGCGAGTAAAAGATTGGTTCTTGTGTGCTCATTTTTTTGATAATGGTTTCAGTGTCCTTTTTTAGCGCCATTTCCTGCCAATCATTAAATTTTATGTTATTCATTTTACCCCTCCTTTCCGTATAGTATAAGATAAACAATCTGAAAACATTAGGTCAAACTGTCGGTAAAGATTAACATATAAGCATATAAGATAATCATAACGACGTAATTCAATCGTTGCACCTAAGTATCAGTATAAAAAGCTGGGAAAAAGTGCTTCTAGTATTTACATAGAGTCAAAAACTAAATTGTCGCAAATTGCCCAAGAACAAAAGTAGCCTGAGCGCTTTGACCCTCATAATCTTCGATTTCTACCCATTTTAGCTGGCTGATTCTGTGTTTATATAAAAGATCGAGATAGTCGTTCCTGCCCGGGACCGTCCCTAACAGTTTTTCTTTTACGTCATCACTACAATCATTTATATAGTCAATCGTTTCACGAAGAATGGCAGCACAGTAATCCACATGATAATAATACACGTCAATACCGTAGGTCTCAAAATCATGCCCCCATAGTTTTGGTTTACTTTGTACTGCGCGTTTAATAGACCGCCCGCTACATTGCAACTTATATTTTAAGTATCGCCGCCCCTTAGCGTAATCAGAGCCACCGCCCACTTGTTTTGATCCTATAAACTCAATACATTTCTTGAGCATATCTGAATGTAGCTTTGCGGGGCCGGCTGGGGCAAAAACATAGCACCCCATAAATTCACCTCTTCTTTTAAAGTAAATAAAATAGTAAAATAATAATAAAACATAATAATATAAAAATCAATTGCTATTAACAAAAAATCCCAAATAAGAAAAGATTTGTCGAAAAGTGTGTTGAAGATAAAAAGATACAATGATATAATAATACTATATCAATCTACTAATAACAGATAAAAATCAAGGCGAGGGATTAAGTTGAAAATAATCATTAACTATTATTGCGGAATCCGCAAGGAAAATCAACTCAGACAAGCGGTAAGCAAACTTAACGGAATGCAGAGGTATTACTATTTCGTACTAAATTCAAGAGAAAATGATGTATGTCCAACAAGAGTAGTTAATTGGCAAGAATTCACTAGAAAGAATTCATCGAGCCAGAATGCCGGGGAATACAATGTTTTTATTACCGAAAAACCTTTTGATGATTCTTGGTTTTCCCATGAAGAAAGCCAGTACGCGATTATTAGTACATTTGGGTGGGAGACACAGTTTGCGCCTCCCTCGTTGAGGGCGTATTTAGAGTATCAGATTGCTCAAGCGGCTATTCAGTTTGAACTAGACATAGACGAACTCACGGAGATGAGAATGATCCATCGCTCTTCAGTAGGTTGTTTATTTGATTTCTGCGGGAAAAAAGATGAAATTAAACTCGGAATGAGAGCAGGCGTTATTTGCCCAAAATGTAAAAGTGATTTATCTGGCTTTGGTATAAATCCAGATGCAATAGATTCTATCGAGAAAATGTTGGGACTAGTTCGTGCAGAGGCAATCGGAAAACCATTTCTTTTGAATGAGAAAGATGCCTTTATTGTGATGAGATATTCTCGCAATGACGAGAATGATAACTCTTATAGATACGGAATAAAACCGGCGTTAGAAAAGCTGGGAATAAATGCAATTCGGGCCGATAGTGTTATTAACTCAGGTCAGCTATTAGAGAAAATAAAAAAAGGCATAGAAAGAAGTCGCTTCGTTATTGTAAAAGTTGATTCGGAAAACTTGAATGTTTACTTTGAGTTGGGATTAGCAATGGGGTTAGGTAAAGATGTGTTGTTAGTATCCAACCAAGATTACATTTTTCAACTTCCTAGCGACCTTAAAAATTGGGAGTGTTTAACATACACAAGTGGCGATTATGAGGAGTTGAGCAAAAAAATAGAGCGTTACTATATAGATAATTATCATTATACTTGTTAGTAGATACAACGAATAAGGTAAGATTATCCGTGGTGAACATATCTACGGCGGCAGGAATACTTGGGAAGTAGAGCTTCTGTAAAAAACAAACTTTTCTATAAGGGAATACCACTAAAGCTACTCTCTAATAATAGTTTCGCCAAGAAGTAGTTTTGCTGACCACAAATAAAGAACCCAAGGAAAGTCCAAAAACACTTTCTATGGGTACTTTGTCATAAAAGAGTAAGGGGCGGGAAGTTGAAATCCCACTTTCAAGGTGGCGCATTAATTTGCAATCTTGGCGATCAGCTCATCCACACAGTCGGTGTAATGCCCTTGCTTCGTCAGACGGTTTTTCATGCGAATAAGACTACGCAGCAGCAGTCTGGTTTCCTCGGCGTTCAATGTGATGTAGTACCGTAGCGTTTTCATATCACTCGCTCCCTTCGATCCCGTCATACACACTATTGGCTTTCTATTCAAGGTTGCGTTTTTGTCTGCGCCCATATTCGTTTGTCCCGCTGAATATGTAACTCCGATTTCACGGCGATCCCTATGTAATTCCAGCTCACAAGGAAATCCAGTAAGTATATTTTGGGAACAAGGTATTTCTGCTTGATGAAGAAATGCTGCAAATGCCCTTTGCTACACCAACGCTCAACAGAGGTTTTCCCATACCCCGTAAAATCGGATACCTGCTTTATGGTCATTACATCTGGCCAGGACGCCAGTTCCTTCTCATAAAACTGCCTCATCACAAGCAGATCATGCTCGGACAACACACGCGGCTGAGGGATATGAGGCTGTTTATAATAGCCCTCTGGCGGCTTGTAGTATTCGGGATGAACGTCCCGATCCGCCAGATAACGTATCACATCAGTTGTTTTGATCTTGAAACGTCGGGTTTTCTTCCCACTGTCCAGGCAGGGGACGATGCCGCTTTCCAGAAGAAACAGGCAGGTCTTTTTGCTGATATGACAAATGCGGTACATCTGATCTTTTGTCATGTAGATGGGGTACTGCTCTAATAGGTCTTGATATGGGAATGATGCGTTCATGCCATACACCTCTCATCTTATTTGCCAACAGCAGAAGATCGGTGTTTTTTCTCTCCAACGAGATCATTAGAATGCTAGAATTTGCTGTGAAAACAGGGCTGGAGTTCTCTCCTGTTTTCTCTCCTTTCTCCCCAAATTCTCTCCTTTTTCCGGTTTTGGAGACCATTTTGAAGGCAATGTCGGTGAGTTCGAATTTCCCTTGACGCTATGCGGCTTTGCGGGTAGAATTGCCTTGAAACAAGCGGCTTTGACGGCTCTTCGGGGCTTCCAAAAAGAGGCGCTCTTTTCGCCCAACTTCCACTAAAGTCCGTTCGGGGTACAACACTCGAAATCTCGTAGGCCGGTAACTCCGGTGCTAGGGTTCAAATCCCTAACCCTCCGCCAAGAAATGTCCCCGGGCTATCAAGCCCGGGGGCATTTCTTAATTGGTTAGGGATTTGAATCATGTCCGCACAGCCCGGTGGGCTGTGCATTCGACAGTGTGCACACTGTCGAATACCTTGATTTTTCGCCGGTCTCACGCAAGGCGAAAAATGCAAGCAAATCCCTAACCCTCCGCCACGTCAGAAGAACTCAACTCCATTCCGTTTCCGCGGTTTGCGAAAGAGCCGCGAAAACTTCATATCCGTTGAGTCCTTCTTCCTTCTCCAAATCGGACCCGCTTCGCTGGGCTCCGATTTGGGGACGGCATCCAAAGTGCAAAGGTTAGACATACGAAATCCCCCGTCCAGTGACCGAGGGATTTCGTTTTGAAACTTATTCCTTCCCCAGCTCCTCCAGAAGCTTGTGGAGAGCGTGGGAGCGGTGGCTGATGCGGTTTTTCTCCTCGGGGCTCAACTGGGCCGAGGTGCAGCCATACTCGGGCAGGTAGAACAGCGGGTCGTAGCCGAAGCCGTTTTCACCGCTCTCCCCGTGGGCGATGCGGCCGTAGAAATAGCCCTCGGCCTCCACCTGGCTCCCGTCGGGCCGGGCCAGGACGATGGCGCAGGTGAAGTGGGCGCCGCGCTGCTCATCGGGCACGTCCTTCAGTTCCTCCAGCAGCTTGCGGTTGTTGGCCTTGTCGTCCCCGTGCACGCCGCTGTAGCGGGCCGAGTAGATCCCCGGGGCGCCGCCCAGGGCGTCCACGCACAGGCCGCTGTCGTCGGCCAGGGCGCAGCAGCCGGAGATCTGGGCTATCTCCCGGGCCTTTTTGGCGGCGTTGGCCAGGAAAGTGTCCCCGTCCTCGATGGTCTCATGGTCGATCCCCGCCTCGCGCAGGGAGAGGATCTCCTCAAACATACTGCCCAGGATGGCCTTGATCTCCACCAGCTTGTGGGCGTTGTTGGATGCAATAATCAGTTTCATGTTGTATCTCCCATCAGAAAATTGCTTTCCTGCCCAGTATAAAGGAAGATCGTTTTTTCCGCAAGGGCCTTGCCAGCGGAAATAAAACTTCGTATAATGACGACAGATTCTATGAGTGTACAGGAGAAACAAATGGACGAATCTCTTTTGACCTTTACCGAGGCCCTGGCCTCTTCCGCGCCCACGCCGGGCGGCGGCGGAGCGGCGGCCCTGATGGGCGCGCTCGCGGCCTCGCTGGGCGCCATGGCGGCCCGGCTCAGCGTTGGGAAGAAGGCCTGCGCCGAAAACGCGGCGGCTTTGGATGCGATCACCGCCGAATGCGAGGCGCTGCGGCTGGACTTCCTGCGGCAGATCGACGCGGACGCGGCGGCTTTCCTTCCGCTGGCCGCGGCCTATCAAATCCCCCGGGAGGAGCCGAGCCGGGCGGAGACGCTGCGGCGCGCCTCTCTGGACGCCTGTACGGCGGCGGCGGCAATGCTGCGCCTGTGCACCCGGACGGCGGCGCTGCTGACACGCCTGAAGGCGATGGCGAGCCGGCTGATGCTCTCCGATGTGGGCTGCGCGGCGGCGGCCTGCCGGGCGGCGCTGCTGTGCGCGGCGTACAACGTGTTTGTAAATACCCGCCCCTATCCCGAGGACGCGGAGGCCCAGAGCCTGAACACGCTGGCGGAGACCGCCCTGGAGCAGGGACTGGCCCTGCTGGAGGAGATCGAGGTCAGCGTGCTGCTGGAACTGAGAAACGAGGAAACATGAGCGAGATTCTATACGGAACCCCGGTGGCGGACACCCTCCGCATCGAACTCAGAAGCCGGATCGCGGCCCTGCAGGAAAAGGGGATCGAGCCCTGCCTGGCCATTGTGCGGGTGGGCGAGGACCCGGGCAGCCTGAGCTATGAGCGCTCGGCCCTGCGCGCCTGTGAGAAGGCGGACATCCGGAGCCGGAGCTTTGTCCTCCCGGCGGACAGCGACACCGAGGCGGCCATCGCGCTGCTGGAGACGATCAGCGGTGATCCTTTGATCCACGGCTGCCTGCTGCTGCGGCCGCTGCCGAAGCAGATAGAGGAGCACCGGGTCTGCGCGGCGCTCCGCCCGGAGAAAGACGTGGACGGCGCGACCGACTCCTCTCTGCGGCGCGTCTTCGTAGGCCGCGGCCCGGGCTTTTGCCCCTGCACGCCGGAGGCGGTGCTGGCTCTGCTGGACTACTATGGCATCCCCCTCACCGGAAAACGGGTGACGATCGTGGGCCGCAGTCTGGTGGTGGGGCGGCCTCTCGCCCTGCTGATGACCGGCCGGGACGCCACGGTGACCCTCTGCCACCGCAAGAGCCCGGATCTGCCCGCGCGCTGCCGCGAGGCGGATATCCTGGTGGTCGCCGCCGGCTCCGCGGGTATGATCACGGCCGACTATGTCCGTGAGGGCCAGGTCGTCGTCGACGTGGGCACCACGATGAACGCGGAGGGCAAGCTCCGCGGCGATGTGGATTTTCCGGCGGTGGAGCCTATTGCGGCGGCCCTCAGCCCCGTGCCCCGGGGTGTCGGCGCGATCACGACGGCGATCCTGATGAAGCATGTGGTCACCGCGGCCGAGACGATGACTTGACAGAAACGGGGACCTTTACTATAATCACCCTAAAGGGGAAAACGAAGTGTTTCCCCGCAGAGTAGGAACAGCGCGTTGGCCCTCGGGCCTGGAGTGCCGCAGGATGGGAAGTTGTCTGCGGACGAAATCGGTGCTGTCGCCGCTTCCGCTGCCACAAGAGGATCCCTTCTCCTTTCGTGGCACCTGTCACGAAAGGAGTTTTTTATGAGCAAAACAAGACGACTGGCCTTTGACGCCATGCTCGCGGCCATGTGCGCGGTGCTGGGCGCATTGTCCATCGACCTGGGCAATCTGAAGATCACCTTTGAGGGCTTCCCGGTGCTGCTGGGCGCGCTGCTTTTCGGGCCGCTGGACGGTCTGGCCATCGGCGGGATCGGCACGCTGGTCTACCAGCTGCTGCGCTACGGCGTCTCGGTGACGACGCCGCTGTGGATCCTGCCCTATATGCTGGCGGGCCTGCTGGTGGGCCTGATCGCCAGAGGGGAGAAGGAGCTCAGCCTGAAGCGGCTGGCCCTCGCGGCCTTTTCCAGCGGCCTGCTGATCTTCCTGCTCAATACCCTTGTCCTGTATTTGGACAGCAAGATCTATGGCTATTATTCCCCGGTCTATATCTTCGGCAGTTTCCTTCCCCGTCTTGTGATCTGTCTGGGGAAGGCCGCGGCCTACACGGCGCTGCTGCCGGAACTGCTGCGGGTCTCCCGGAGGGTACTGAAGCATGAACGCGGATAAAACGAAACAGCGGCGTGCGGCCCTCGCGGCCCGGCGCGCCATGACTACGGCGGCCCGGGCCTCCGCCAGCGCGAAGATCTGCTTCCGCCTGCTGGCCCTGCCGGAACTGCGGGCGGCCAAGACGATCCTGTCCTACCGGGCGCTGGACGATGAGGTGGATCTGGGGGCTGTCGAAGGAAAGCTCAAAGCCCGGATCGCCTATCCTCTCTGCCTCGGGCAGGGAGCGATGGAGGCGCGCATCCCTACCGGACCGATGAAGCCCGGGCCTTACGGCATCTGGGAACCAGATCCGGCAGCCTCGCTCCTGCTTTCGCCGGAGGAGATCGACCTGGTGCTGCTGCCCTGTGTGGCCTTTGACCGCTGCGGCCATCGTCTGGGCCACGGCGCGGGCTACTACGACCGCTATCTGCCCCGCTGCGAAAAGGCGAAGACCGTCCTTGTGGCCTTCGCGGCCCAGGAGCTGGAGCTTGTCGCGACGGAGGAACACGACCGAAACGCGGACCTCCTTGTGACGGAGAGAGAAATCATAACCCCTGGTGAGTAATCACCAGGGGCGTTTTTATGCCAAGAGCCGGGACAGAGCCGCGATCAGGGCGCAGAGCGCGAGGCCCATTCCAGTGGGCAGCAGCGCGGCCAGCAGCGTCCAGCGCAGGCTGCCGCTCTCCCTGCGGATGGTCAGCAGCGTCGTGGAGCAGGGCCAGTGGAAAAGACAGAAAACCAGTACGCACAGGGCAGTGGTCGCTGTCCAGCCCTGCTGCAGCAAAAGGGCGTGGAACTGCTGCAGATCCCCGGGGGCGGTCAGCACCGTGCCGCCGGCATAGACCATCAGCAGCACCGGCAGCACAGTCTCGTTAGCGGGGAGCGCCAGCAGAAAGGCCAGCAGGATCACCCCGTCCATACCGAAAAAGCGGCCGATGGGATCCAGCGCCGCGGCACAGCGGCTGATCAGACTCACGCCGCCCGGGGAGAGATTTGCCAGCAGCCAGAGCAGCATCCCCGCCGGCGCGGCCACGGCCGCGGCCCGACCCAGCACAAAGAGGGTCCGGTCCAGCACCGAGCGCAGCAGAATCTGCCCGAGCTGGGGCCGCCGGTAGGGCGGCAGCTCCAGCACGAAGGAGGAGGGCTGGCCGCGCAGCAGTGTGGCCGAGAGCAGGCGTGTGGCCGCAAGGCTCATGACGACGCTGAAAACCAATAGCCCCGTGAGGCCAAGCGCGGCCCGCAGCGCCGAGCCGCCGGCGAAAAAGAGACCCAGCAGCGTCAGCAGCAGGGGAAAGCGTCCGTTGCAGGGCACCAGACTGTTGGTGAGCATGGCGAGCATCCGCTCCCGTTTGGAGTCGATGATGCGGCAGCCCGTCACACCCACCGCGTTGCAGCCAAAGCCCATGCAAAGGGTCAGGGCCTGTTTGCCGCAGGCATGGCAGCGCTGAAAAGGGCGGTCCAGGTTGTAGGCAACCCGGGGCAGATAGCCCAGATCCTCCAGCAGCGTGAAGAGCGGGAAGAAGATCGCCATGGGCGGCAGCATTACCGCCACGACCCAGGCCAGCACCCGCCAGGCCCCATCGATCAGCAGCCCGCGCCAAAAATCCGGGAGGCCCAGCGCGGCGACCAACGCGTTCAAGCGGAGTTCGACCCATCCGAACAGGGCCGAGAGCGCGTCGGAGAGGGGATTGGCCCCGAGAACACTGAGATACAGGATCAGCGCCAGGAGGAGCAGCATCAGCGGATAGCCGAGCCAGCGGCTGGTGAGCAGCCGATCGATGGCCTCGTCTCGCCGTGGCTTCCCCAGATCACTCTGCCATACAACACCCTCGCAGAGTGCGGCGGCGCGGTGCAGCAGCGCGGCGGTGACGGCGTCTTCGTCGGCCTCGGGCGGCAGCTGGGGCAGGCAACGAGGTCGGGGGAGCGGACCGTCGATCAAGGCGTCCAGCGCCTGTAAAATCGTCTCCCGGCTGCTTTTCTCCCGGGCGGAGACGCCAATGACCGGGATGCCCAGCCGCTTGGAGAGCAGGGGCAGATCCAGGCGCAGCCCGTGCCGCGCTGCCTCATCCATCAGGTTTACGCAAAGCAGCACCCGGGGTGTCAGAGCGAGGATCTGCAGCAGCAGATTCAGGTTCCGCGCCAGACAGGAGGCGTCACAGACCACGATGACCGCCTCCGCCTGCCCGGCGTTCAGAAAGTCCCGGGCGGCCTCTTCCTCGGCGGAATGGGCCAGAAGAGAGTAGGTGCCAGGCAGATCGGTAAGCGTGTAGCGATGCCGCTGACTTTCACAGGAGCCGACAGCGAGGCTCACGGTCTTGCCGGCCCAGTTGCCCGTGTGCTGCCGCAGTCCGGTCAGGCGATTGAACACGGTGCTCTTCCCCACATTGGGGTTGCCGGCCAGGGCGATGAGAATCGGCTCTTCCCTCACGGCGTATCACCGCCCTTCGTGATGAGGATCTGCCCGCTGTCCGTATCCCGGAGCGCCAGAACGGCGCCGAAGACGGCATAGGCCGCCGGGTCGCCGCCGGGGCTTCGCCCCAGACAGCGGACGGGCGTGCCCTCAATAAAGCCCAGATCCCGCAGGCGGCGGCGCATAGGGCCGCGGTGGAGCAGATGGTGCACCCGACCGGATTCCCCGGGACGCAGCGCGGACAGGGCAAGGATCTTGTTCATGCTTTTTTCCTCCTGCGCCAGTCTATGCGCCGCGGCCCGCTCTTGACCCGGCCGGGCGGTTTCCTGTATAATAATAAGCGCAAGGGAAAGGCGAAGATTGTGCTTGGATGATCGCCCCGAAGGGGGATTAAATCGTTTTTGAGGCAGCTCTGCCGCTTCAAAAACACCATGAGGCGAGCCAAGCGAGCCCGCGTGCCGACCAAAGCGGGCGTTAGCCCGCTGCGATGAGCACGCGTACCCAAATGCGAAACATGTTTCGCATTTGAATGAAAAGGAGGGAATGACTATGTTTGCCTTTAACCATTTTAATTTTAACGTCCTGGATCTGGAAAAGAGCCTGGCCTTTTATGACAAGGCCCTGGGCCTCAAGCCGGTTCGGGAGAAAAATGCCGAGGACGGCAGCTTTAAGATCGTCTTTCTCGGGGACGGGGTCACCGGCTTCCAGCTGGAGCTGACCTGGATGACCGAGCGGACCGAGCCCTACGATCTGGGCGAGCAGGAATACCACCTGGCCTTCAAGACCGAGGATATGGCGGCGGCCCACAAGCTCCATGAGGAGATGGGCTGCATCTGCTTTGAAAACCCCCAAATGGGCATCTATTTCATCGAGGATCCGGACGGCTACTGGATCGAGATCATCCCCTTGAGGAGGTAAGAGAGATGAAAGTTCTGATCGTTGTGGATATGCAGAATGACTTTGTCACCGACGCCCTCGGCACGGCGGAGGCTGTGGCCATCGTCCCCGCGGTGGTGGAGCGGGTGAAAGAGGCGCAGGAAACGGGGGAGCGGATCTTCTTTACCCGCGACACCCATGAGAGCGTCTATCTCCAGACCCAGGAAGGGCGGAAGCTCCCGGTGGAGCATTGCATCCGCGGCAGCCAGGGCTGGGAGATCGTGCCCCAGCTCAAGGCCCTGTCCGAGGCGCCGGGCGTGACGATCCTGGACAAACCCAGCTTCGGCTCCACGGCCCTGGGCGAGACGCTGCGGACCCTGGACGCGGAGGAGCACATCGAGGCCATCACGCTCATCGGCCTGTGCACGGATATCTGTGTGATCTCCAACGCGCTGCTGGTGAAAGCCTTCCTGCCCGAGGTGCCCATCCGGGTGGAGGCGGCCCGATGCGCCGGCGTCACCCCGGCGAGCCATGAAAACGCTCTTGCGGCCATGAAGGTCTGCCAGATCGAGGTGCTGTAAAAGTCGATTTAAAAAAGAGTCTAAAAAAGTTGGGGTAGCGAAGCCGAAAGGCTTAGTTACCCCAACTTTTATTATAGAACCAAAACTATCTTTTCGAACCGACTCTACGGAAATACTCACGCTGTCGCCCAACTGAGATCTGATCTGCGGAATCTGATAGGCCGCTGTGGCAATTGTCACATTCGCATCCGGTTTGTCTTCCTTGATCATATAGTACATCCGTTGCGCCGTGGATTCCTTGGTACCGTTTTCCTTTTGGTAAATCTTCAGGAACTGCTTGCTCCTCACTTCATTATTCTAAAGCTTGTTAAGGATCGCATCGGCCGCTTTGACAGTGATTTGGCATCTATCCGATCCGTAATCCTTGTATCCGTTGAATTTCGAGGGGGCGTGACTCGCTGTGATCATACCCCCACTGAAGCGCCAAACTGACGAACTGCATAGCTCACCAAGGGGATAGGCAAGGGGCGGGGATAGCTATATAGTGTAATCCCGTTTACCGCCAAAACGCCGGCCGTGACCTTGACAAAGATCTCACGGTTGATACGGCTGCCATAGCCCAGGATAAGCGAGAGCTATCTCTGTGCCACGGTCTCCCGGGCATTTGCACTGAGCTTTTCCTCGTTTACAAAGCCGCCAAAAGCTGTCCGCCAGAGAATCTGTATATCTAGCCACAGGTTCCAGTTTTCAATGTACCAGATATCATGCTCTACGCGATCCTTGATGGGAGTATCGCCGCGAAAGCCGTTGATCTGCGCCCAGCCGGTCATGCCCGGACGAACCTGGTGCCTTACCATATAGAGTGGAATTTCATACTTGAACTGATCCACAAAATGCGGAATCTCAGGTCTTGGACCAACCAGACTCATCTTCCCAGCCAACACACAAAACAACTGCGGAAGCTCGTCCAGGCTGTATTTGCGGATAAAGCTCCCAAATCTGGTGCGGCGATCGTCAGTCTGTCGCGTCCAGGCGGTCTTCTCCTCATCGTTCACTCTCAGAGAGCGAAACTTATACATATTGAACGGCTTTCGATCCTTCCCAATCCGCTCCTGAGTAAACAAAACAGGACCGGGAGAAGACAGCTTTACACCGATTGTGCAGATCAAGAAAACGGGGGACAAGAGGATGATCATAATAAGGGATCCAACAATATCGATTGCTCGTTTGACAAAGGCATTGGCAAAGTTGTCCAGAGGGATGCGCCGGATATTCATAAGCGGGATGCCGCCTACATCATCAAACTGCGGATGCGCGGGCATGTATTCCGCATAAAAGGGAATGATGGAAAGTTTAATGCCTGCCATCTCGCATTCTTCGATTATGTGCGGCGTTAATTCAAAATCGCTCATCTCAATAGCCGAGATCACCTCATCCGGCTGTACATACTCCAGGATCTTTTCCAGCGCCTCATATCCACCGAAATAGGGGGCAGGAAAATCCGGAACGTAGGATCTCGCAATATAACCGTCCACCTGATAGCCTAACTCACGTTCCGCTTGAATGGCAGCAATATATTTCCTTGCATATTGCCCGTCGCCGATCAGCAAAATGTGTTTTTGGTTTCGGCCGCTTGCCCGGAGTTTCCTAAGTGAGGTTCGCACGAACACGCGCTTCGCGCCAAGCGTTCCGATACAAAGAATACAGTACAGCGCCAGAACCAACCGGGAATAGTGAACATCGTGGCGAAGATACAGCCAACCTACCAGCAACAATATGTCAAGCAGGCAGCCCGCTATGATTCGCGAGAGCTCCTGACGAATCCGTGTCCTGCGGGTGGTCTGATACAGACCAAAGGCAGCGAAGGTGAAGAGCTGAAGCAATGTTACCGCAATACCAAGACGCAGATAACTTGGCAGCAAGATATTCATATACCCGTCAGGGAATACGTAAAATCGCAGCCAGAAGGAAATCGGGAGCATGACATAAAGTAAAATAGCGTCACTAATTATATTTAAGCGATTAAGCAGTTGTTGATTCTCTCTAATCATTTGTTATAATGCCACCTGCTCTTTGAGTGGTTTAATCAAATAAAGCTGCTGCCCGTTCTTGGCCGATTGTAGATCTTGATTGTTCGCTTCCAAGATGCGCTGCAACCTCTCCGTCCTCTGTATAAATGGTAGGCTTTCATCGGCAACGATTTAGCGAATCGTTGCCCAACGGTGAGGTACTTCGCCCGGGACTTGAAAATCCTGCCTATTCGATGGGTGAAAGAAGATACTTTTCTTCGGATTTTTGTCGATTCATTGTAGCATATGTTCTACCTATTTGCAAGATTCCCTTAATAAAAGTGCTATTCATCTACGATGCTGTCTACGTTGCTCAATTATTTGATTGGTGGAAGAGAAAACAGCTGCCACGAAAGTTGTTTTTTCTGCGATCTCTTCATGAGGGGAAATGTTTACAAAGGAAAGACAAATGCCAAGATAGAAAAACATTTGCCTAGTGGATCATGCCTATGGGGCGGCTTGCAAAGTCAGAGGGGCGATGCTATAATACATACAAAGCAGATTGAAGAAGGCGAGGGGACCGACATGAAAGGAATCATCCTGGCCGGCGGCTCCGGCACCAGGCTGTATCCGCTGACAAAAGTGACCAGCAAACAGCTCCTGCCCGTCTATGACAAACCCATGATTTATTATCCGCTCTCCACCCTGATGATGGCGGGTATCCGGGACATCCTGATCATCTCCACCCCCGTGGATCTGCACAATTTTGAGCGCCTGCTGGGCGATGGGAGCCAGTTTGGCATCCGCCTGAGTTATCTGGTGCAGCACTCGCCGGACGGCCTGGCCCAGGCTTTCCTGCTGGGGGAGAACTTTATCGGTGGCGACTGCTGCGCCATGGTGCTGGGGGACAATATTTTTTACGGCGCGGGCCTCTCCCTGAAGCTGCGCAAGGCGGCAGCCAAGACCAGCGGTGCCACGGTGTTCGGCTATTATGTGGACGACCCGGAGCGCTTTGGCGTGGTGGAGCTGGACGCGGAAGGCCGCGCCCTCTCTCTGGAGGAAAAGCCGGAGAAGCCCAAGAGCAACTACGCTGTGACCGGGCTGTATTTCTACGACAATACGGTATGCGAGCGCGCCAAGACCCTTAAACCCTCCAAGCGGGGCGAGCTGGAGATCACCGACCTCAACCGACTCTATCTGGAGGACGGACAGCTGGACGTGGAGACGCTGGGGCGCGGCTATGCCTGGCTGGACACCGGGACGATCGAGTCCATCTGGGAGGCGGCGGAGTTTGTGCGGGTGATGGAATCCCGGGAGGGCCTGCTGATCTCTGCCCCGGAGGAAATCGCCTACCGGGATGGCTGGATCACGCGAGAGCAGGTTCAGGCCGCGGCCGAGAGCTACGGCAAGAGCGACTATGGCCGGCATCTGCGCAATGTGGCGGCAGGCAAATACCGCTATTAAAACGGGATGGGAGAAAACTATGAAAGTCTTGGTCACCGGCGGTGCCGGTTTCATCGGCAGCAATTTTATTTTCTACATGCGCAAAAAGCATCCGGACTGGGATCTGCTGTGCGTGGACAAGCTCACCTATGCGGGCAATCTGGAGACGCTTGCCCCGGTAATGGACGATCCCCATTTTCGCTTTTCCAAGACCGATATCGTGGACCGCAAGGCCATCTTCTCCCTCTTTGAGGAGACGAAGCCTGACGTGGTGGTGAACTTCGCGGCGGAGAGCCATGTGGACCGCTCCATTGAGAATCCAGCCGTCTTCCTGGAGACCAACATCATGGGGACTCAGGTGCTGATGGATGCCTGCCGTCAGTTCGGTATCCAACGCTATCACCAGGTCTCCACCGATGAGGTCTACGGCGACCTCCCCCTGGATCGGCCGGATCTTTTCTTCACCGAGAAGACGCCGCTGCACACCTCCAGCCCCTATTCGGCCTCCAAGGCCTCGGCAGATCTGCTCTGCAATGCCTACCACCGCACCTACGGTCTGCCGGTCACCATCAGCCGCTGCTCAAACAACTACGGGCCCTATCAATTCCCGGAGAAGCTGATCCCTTTGATGATCGCCAACGCCACGGCGGATAAGGCTCTGCCGGTCTACGGCGAGGGGCTGAATGTGCGGGACTGGCTGTATGTGGAGGATCACTGCGCTGCCATCGACCTGATTCTGGAGAAAGGCAAGGAGGGCCAGGTCTATAACATCGGCGGGCACAACGAGATGCGCAACATCGACATTGTGAAGTTGATCCTGCAGGCGCTGGACAAGCCGGAGAGCCTTATCACCCATGTAGCCGACCGCAAGGGCCACGACCAGCGCTATGCCATCGACCCCAGCTTTATCCATCAGGAGCTTGGCTGGCTGCCGGAGACGAAGTTCGCCGACGGCATCCAGAGTACCATCCGCTGGTATCTGGAGCATGAGGACTGGTGGAAAAACATCATCAGCGGCGATTACCAGAACTATTACGAACGTATGTACGGAAACCGCTGATACAAGGAAAAAGAAGAAGGAAAAGCAGGCACTTTTCAGAGCCTGCTTTTCCTTCTTTGTCTCGCTTCTCAGAATTCATCGTCTGGCATCTCGTTGCTGGCTTTCATGATTCCCTGTGTCAGCAGCACCGGTACCAGCGCCGGCACCTCATATTCCTCTTTCTGGATCATGTTATCCTGATTCATCATGTTTCTCCTTCCTTTATCCGAAAAATTCTTTTGCTGCGCAGTGATACAGATACAAGGCTTTCGCAAAGCCGCCTGTCTCAGCCACGTTCTGTTTGTTGTAGGCATAGGTCAGTACACTGTACGTCACCGCCATCGTTCCCTCACCGTTGTGTGTCACTGCAATCGTGTACGCTTCGTTCATTCGCTTCGCTGCAATCCCTCGCAGTTCCACGTGATACACGCTGCTTCCGTCTGCGTTCTCCGACTCTTTTACCGGCTGCAGCGTCTTTCCGCCACACTCAAACCGATACTCTCCGATGTCGTATCCCGCCGCCAGCATATAACGGATCTTGATGATTGTCGCCGCTTCCACGACCAATGCCGCTGATTTCGGCGTGATGCCTTCCGTGCCCGTCTTGTCTGTGATCTGCTGGACGTAGCACTCCACCGGTACGCTCGCCGCCTCTACCTCGGGCGACATGCCATCGGCATGAAGACTCCGGTTTGCCAGGTTCTCCGTGTTGTAGCCCAGCAGTTTCTGCGTATACGCGCCGTAGTCCAGCAGCGCCGTGCACAGCGAACGCAGTCCCGCGTCACTTGATGTCAACTTGTTCTTACAATAGGTTTCCACCGAGTAGTCCACCACATTGCTGACGGTCTCACCGTTCTTGTCCACAAGGTACATGCTGACCGGCTCTGTCATCTCCTTGGCCACCACCGGCACCACCACGCGATAACGACCCGCTGCGTCCGTTTCCAGTTCTGCGAGGTTCTTCCGGGTCTCCACGCCACGTAGCGTATACACGCTGGTATAATCCTCCGCCGCACCATCAAACACGCTGACGTAGAAGTTGATGTTTACCTGGTCCTCCAGGGTCAGCGTCGCGGACATCACTCTCGCCGCGTACTCATAGGCACCGCAGATCTCACAGACACCCTTCGAGAAGTGGTGTCCTGTCGCCGGCGTCTCAACCGTCTCCCGACTCAGTTCTTCCCCACACGTCGTGCAGTATACGACCGCTTCGTAGTGGCCTGCCTCCGTACAGGTCGCGGGTTCCTCGTCTTCATGAACCGGGTCGCGCGGGGTGTGCGGCGCTTTCTCCGTGAGCTGCTGTGCGACAATCACATCGCCGCACGCACCGCAGTGTGAGCCCTCGGTCAAGCCGGTGGCCGTACAGGTGGCCGGAACGGCTGGGTCGATCACCAGCTGCTCCGCCGGATGAGTACAGGGGCTGCCCGCGTCGTAGTCCGTGGCGGAGAGGGTCAGCTCCGCTTCGGTGAAGGGGGAAGGGTTCGTGTCGCTATACCCATACGTATAGGTAACGTCGCAGCAGCTGTAAGTGGGATTGGCGCCCGTACAGCCCTTCAGGAAAAGCTTGTCGGGATAACCAACGCTGCCCAAATCGCAGTTGGTGATATCCACCAGATAGTTTTTTCCGTCCGGCATGGTGACGATGTTCCACATGTGGTTGCCGGCGCCGGTGCCGTACGCCATGTTGCCGGTGACGGTATAGCAGGTGGCGCTGCCAATGTCGGAGAGATCGCAAAGATACTGGAAGGCCTTGGCATAGCCCTCGCAGACCACGTTGGTGCTGCTGTCGTTATCAAAGACCCAGATCAACTGCCAGGGGTTGCCATAGGCCACGCCGCCGCCTGCCGCGGCATCGTTATACGAGACCAAGTCGCAGATGCGCTGCCGATAGTAGTTCAGCTTGTCTACCAGAGAGTAGGAAGCAGCCGCGGACACGATCGCCTGGGCGTTGCTCACAGCGCTCTGCACTTCCTGACCAAGAGTGGTATTCATGACAAAGGTACCGCCGTTCTGGTATTCAGAGGCAACAGCAAACTTAGTCTTATAAGATGTATAAGTAAATTTAACAGCAGTATCGTTGTTGACTAACCGTAGATTGAAAGCCCATGATGGCTGAACTCCAACAACCTTATCATACCAGTACAACTCATATGGACAATCCTGGAGAAGTGCCGTAAGCACAGATCGGAGATCCAACTTATCGGTTAAAGCGTTTATAATATCCGTGCTGTTGATTATTCTCTTCCCATCGGAATTGACAGTATACAGAGGTTTGTCAAGCCCTAATTCTTCCTGCGTCCAAATGATTTTATTGTCAAATAAAGATTCAATAGAGAAAGAAAATATTGTGGATTCTCTTTCACCATCCGCAATCTGACGTATACATGTCTTGCTTTCTGTATAAAGAATGGCGGGTGGCCCGCTTAAAGCATTGCCTACATTCTTGGGAGCGCGCAGTATAGGAAGGCGAGGATATAAACTGCTAATCTCCTGAACAGCATACCCATCTAAAAGATTCTGAGGCGTGTCAACATCCACAATAACAAACGGAAGGTCAAGAGAACCACTGACGGAAACCTCAGTCCCTTCAGGTAAAACACCTTGCGCGTTATTATCAAAATCTAAGACTTCGTCCGAAGTAGCTTGGGATGAGTTTTCTATTAAAGCCTCTTGGGCTGGGATTGGGCTCAGAATAAGCGCAATCTCCAGGCTTGGCGCCTGGGCCTTCACGGTAAAGGGCTGCTTCTCAACGGGTATAAAGCCCTCGCTCTGCGCGTCATACCAATAGTCTCCAGGAAACAGGAGGTAAGAGCCGTCAGTTTCCGCTTCGATCACAAGCGCTTCGCCGTTTGCGCCCGTTTGCACAGCGTCGTAGACGGTAATCATAGCCGCTGTCGGCTCACAGGCAAAAACGACACGAACAGGCTCCTCGACGATGTGCTCCTTGACAACAGGCTCCTCGATGACTTCATCCTCAGCTGCGGATGAAGAATCCTCCACGGGTTCCTCAACTTCAGGTCCATTGACTTCGCTCAGGACGACAGGGGCAGACTCCTCATTGATGGGTTCCTCGACAACAGGCTCTTCTGCGTCAACCGCTTCGAGAACAAGTTCTTCTGCCGGAGCATTTTCAGCCAGGGCAGAGACGGGGAGAAGCGTGACGCACATGAGCGCGCAGAGGACCAGCGAGAGAACGCGCTGCAGAGAGGGACTATTCAGGGAAACACTCCTTCTGGGAAAAACCTAAAAGAATAAAAATAGAACGACAGTATAAAAAGTATTATTATAGCACTTGTAAAGCGGAGCTTCAAGGGAAAACGTTTGATTATTTACCCATTTTATATAGAGGTGGTATCTGTACCGAAAGAGCAGAAAAACGAGGAATCTCCGAGAGACGGACAAGATATCCAGCCTTGCCTGCGTTCCTGCTGAGGTAGTCTTGCGGTCGATGGAAAGAAAGCAGTAAATAGTAGAACAAATGCCGCAACAGCATAGCCAAAGCACTGCTGTTACGGTATTTGAACAGAGAAGAGAAATCCGATCGTATCCAACTGTAATCAGTCCGGCGAAAGCGCATCCTCCGGAAAGACGCCGTATATTTTGTCAAAGCCGTAATAGGCGGCCACACTGGTGTTCGGCCAGCTGTCGGCGTCGGGGTAGAGATCCACCAGATGATAGGGTGCGCTGTAGGCGGTGGAGGGGAGATAGACCTCCAGGGCGACCGTTTTTTCCCCGGCGGCCCGGGCGGCACGGACGGCGGCCTCCCGCTCCAGCGAGTGCTTGAAGGTCACGCCGATATCCAAAAGGCCCAGAGGAAACAGAAACAGAAAACAGGCCGCGAGCAGCCCGGCGACGGCGCGGGGAAGGAGGGGCCGGCCAAGCCGCAGCAGCTCACCGAGGAGCAGCAGCTCCGCCAGGGCGGTGATACAGACGGCAAAGCAGAGGTGCCGATCGGCAAAATAGGCGGCAAAGCCGTAAGCGGCCAGGGAGCAGAGCCCGCCCAGCAGGTACAACGCCGAGAGCGTGAGACGCCGCGCGTCCGCCCCGACGCTCAGAGCCGCGGCAAAACTCAGCGCCCAGAGAATGAGAAGCGGGAGCATGACCCTCCTCGCACTCAGAAGAACGACCTGAATGTTGCCGGCCAGGGTCGCGGCGTCAAAGCCGCCGCTGGCCCGCCCCTGGGTGGCCGGAGCGCTCATGAGGAAGACAATGCCCAGCAGCTCCAGCCCAAGACCGAGCAGCAACAGGGGATCGACCCGGCGGTCCCGGTGGGCGGAGAGAAGCAGCAGGCACAGAGCGATCAGAAAGCAGCTCGGCGCGGCGCTCTCTGACCAGGTGCCGACGAGAAAGCACAGCGGCAGGAACAGCAGCTTTCTCCAAACGGGGAGCGGCTGCGCCTCCTCCAGCCAAAGCGCGGCATAGGGACGGAGAAACAGCAGAAACAGGACGATGCCCCAGCCGTAGTTGACAGCGCCGTCCAGCCACAAAAAGACCTGGCCGAAAGCCGGCGTCGCATCCCAGAGAAGAAGAAAGCCGATCCCCAGCAGCAGCGCCCGCTTGGCGGTGGACAGGAAGCGAAAATGCCGCTCCGTCAGAGCGAGCAGCAGCAGGGCCATTATAGCGTTACACAGATTGAAAAGAGCTTTGGGCGCCATCAGCAAAAGCTGCACCAGACCATGGGTGAACACGCGCCCGTTGGTGAGCTGCCGGTGCACCGCCATGGAGGGGAGGATCTGCCCCAGACGTGTCACCCGCGTGTCGTCTGCCCAGGAAAAGCAGTAGGAGAAATCGTCGGCCACCATGGGGGTGAGCCAGCTCAGCGCCAGAAGCAGCAAGAAAACAGCGGCGTAGACCGGCCAGGGGCGACGGGAATCAACAGCGTTCAAACGGAATGCCTCCTATACCGAAATAGGAAAAACTGTGTTCAGTCTAACATAAAGCCGGGGGGAAATCAATTCCATATATAAAAGGAAGCAGACGCCTTTTGACGCCTGCTTTCCTTTTGTCGATTCTTATTTGTATTCAAAGCCGCTGGGCTCGCCCAGGGGGAGGTCCAGCAGTTCGGGGTGGGCGAACACGTGCTTGAGGAGCTTGAGACTGCGGGCAAAGTAGAAGCCGTCGGCGATGCGCTCGTCCAGCGTGGCGCTGACGTCGATCACGTCGCGGATCTCCTTGTGGCCGTCCTCCATCACCATCTCCTCCTTGTGGAGGGTGCCGATGGTGATCATGATGCTGTTGGTGCCGTAGTTGTTCAGGTGGTGGTACACCGAGGGGCACTTGATGCTGCCCAGGTTGGAGGCCAGGACGGTGGTGTAGTTCGGGTCGGTCTCCCAGATGTCATGGGGGAGCTTGCCCCAGAAGTCCAGGATGCGGATGACCTTCACCACCAGCATCAGGATCGGGCGGGGGAGCTTGGCCAGATCGTCCATGATCTTGTCCACGCCGCCGGTGGAGTGCTCGCTCTTGCGGGTCTCCTTCACGTCGCCCACGATGTAGCGGCTCAGAGAGTCGATGGTGGTGTCGTCCTTGGGCACGACCACCAGCAGGGCCTCCTCGGCGGTGTCGGCGAAGCGGCGCTTGCAGACAAAGCTCAGGCTGATCTCATGCCGCTCGTACATGCGGCGGCCCTGGATGAAGCGGTTGAGGTAGGGCCGCTCCTTGATGATGCGGGAGATGCACAGCAGCGCGCAGTGAAAGACCGTGGTCTTGTACTCCGGGTGCTCGGCGTTGCGCTTTTCCAGGAACTTGAGGAGCTCTGTGGCGTCGATGGTGTCGCGGCAGCAGACCTCGCAGTCGGTGCGGTTGGGCAGGACGTTGGCCATCAGGGTCTGCATGCCCGTGGCCTTGACCCAGCGCCCGTCGGGCCGGTCGCCCCATTTTTCTTTCTTAAAGGTGCTCAGCTTCATTGGGAGCCCTCGCTTTCTTTTTCTCTCCGTGACAGGATACCATAGAATCCCGAGAATGAAAAGCCTTTATTTGCCGACATTGACCGGAATGCCGTTTAATTCCACACCGCTGTCGGCGGGGATGAGGATGTACTTGCGCCCGTCGATCACCCGCGTCTCCACCAGACAGCTGAGCTTCGGGTCGAGGCTGATCTTGATCTCGTTGCTCTCAATATCCATGCGCTTGGGGCTGGTGAGATTGGCCGGGGCGAGCAGCGCGTCGGCGCCGAACTCCTCCTCGCAGTGCTTGCGGAAGCTGCTGATCTCCTCCTGACCGCCGCCGCTGCGCTCCAGGATCTCGCCCAGCTCCTCCACTGTCAGCAGCAGGGGATCGGGGTCCTTGCTCTCCTTGTGCAGCGTGATGCGCTCGCTGAGCTGCTCATGCACGGACTGGATCACCTGGAAGCTGTTCTCCTTCTCCAGCGACTGCTCCAGCACCTGGCCGAAGGTCTCTTTCTGGCGCTTGGCGGGCATGGGCACCTGGGTGCGAAAGACCGCGTCGATGAAGCCCTGGTGGTCGTCCTCGGTGCTGCGGGTGTAGAGCAGGGCGTTATAGATGTTGGTGCTGCGCTCGTCAAAGGTGGGGAAGAGGAAGCCCAACGTCGGCGCGGCCACGATCTGGCCCAGGACGCTGCTGTGGAAGCGCTTCTCCTCCGGCACATAGCCCAGCTCCGCCTTGCCGGATTTCACCGGGCAGAGGCAGCAGAGCAGGTATTTGTACACCTCGCCGCTGTCCTCCGTGCTGCCGTCCTTGCCGTAGTGGGGCACGTCGTAGGCGTCGAAGGCCATGAGGATCAGATAGTTGGAGTCCTCCATGTCCACGGAGTCGATGATGCAGCGGTAAAAGCTCTCCCGCAGCTCCGCATCCTGCAGCTCGGTTTTGCGCAGGGCGGAGAGCAGGCGGTGCTCCTCGCTGTCCATGACCTGCTTGGTGGCGAAGGAGATGTCCAGCAGGTTTTTCCCCAGTGCGCCGGAGAGGCTCTTTTTCAGCAGAGAGAGGTACTTTTCCCCCTCCTCCTTGGTCAGCAGGCCCAGGGATTCGTCGATATAGGAGATGATCTCCTTATTGGTGTTCACATAGCAGCCGTAGAGGTGCTGAATGTTGCTGCGCTCGGGCTGGATCCGCCGGCGGATCTCCCGCAGCTCTTTCTGATTCATGTGTGTTCTCCTTTTTTCGGAAGTCCCGGCCATTATGCCACAGCGGCGCGGATTTGTCCAGAACGGAACAAAACATTTGCAAGCGCCGCGCCGATACGCTATACTCTCCTTGCCGCAAGAAATCGGGAAGGAGGATGCGCCATGGAGCGGAGAGACGAGAGAAAAGCCGTGCTGATCGCCCTGCTGCAGCTGGCCGGGCCGGCCATCGCCCAGCAGATCCTGGGCACCCTCCTCCAATACGTGGACACCGCCATGGTGGGCCATCTGGGTGAGGCGGCCACCGCCGCCGTCAGCACCAGCACCAGCGTCAACTGGCTGGTGCACTCCATCCCCAACGCCTTCGCGGTGGGCTGTCTGACGCTCCTGTCCCAGAGTCTTGGGCAGGGGGATCGGGAGCGCATGGGCCGCGTGTCGGCCCTGGCCGTGCGGCTCTGCCTTGGGGTGAGCCTGCTGCTCACGGCGGTCTGCCTGGGGGTCTCGCCGGTGCTGCCGCGCTGGATGCAGACCGATCCCTCCATCCGCTCCGAGGCCGCGGCCTATTTCTTCCTGGTGAGCCTGTCCGTCCCCTTTTTCACGGCGGCCAGCTTTTTCGGCACGGCGCTCCAGGCCGTGAAGGACACCCGCACCCCCATGCGCGTACACCTGTGCTGCAATGTGCTGAACGTGGTGCTGAACTATCTGCTGATCTATACCGCCGGGCTCGCCGTCCGGGGCGCGGCCATCGCCACCAGCCTCTCCACCGCCCTTGCCGGCGTCTGGATGGCCCGGGCTTTCTTCCGCAAGGAGGAGCTGCGCATTCCCCCGGGGGGTCTTTGGAAGCGGGATAAAAAGCTGCTGCGGGCGATGGGGCGCATCTCCCTGCCGATGCTGGGCACCACCTTCGTCTCCTGCATGGGCTACATCGTCTTTGCCCGTATGGTCAACGGCATGGGCGTCACGATCTTTGCCGCCCACTCCATCGCCATCAACGCCGAGGAGATCTTCTATCTGCCGGGCTTTGGCCTGCGCACCGCCTCCTCCACCCTGATCGGCATCGCCGTGGGCGAGGGAGACCGGCGCAAATTTCTCGATACCCGGAACACCGGCCTGGGCGTGACGGTGCTGCTCATGGCGCTGAGCGGCCTGCTGCTCTATCTGCTGGCGGAGCCCCTGATGTGGGTCTTTACCAATGCGGAGAATGTGGTGCGCATGGGCGCGGGGCTGCTGCGCATCGTGGCCTTCTCCGAGCCCTTCTTCGGCCTGATGATCGCCTGGGAGGGCGTGAGCTACGGCACTGGGCGTACCCGGAGCGTGTTCTGGGTCTCCTCGGGCAGCATGTGGGGCATCCGGATCCTCTTCACCTGGCTGTGCCTCCACCGCTGGCATCTCGGCATCGAGGCGGTCTGGTACTGCATGGTGGCGGACAACTGCTTCAAGGCCCTGGCCCTGACGGTCTGCGGCCTGGCCGGTGAGAACCGGAGTTTGGCTCAGCCGTCACGGTAAATCCCAGCATATAAAAATAAGGCTGTGAAGAAAAAGAGAGATTTCCCTCTCCATTTCTTTACAGCCTTTTTTAAAATCTCAGGCAAAGAAATCCCGCTTGTTGAAGCCGGCGGTCAGAAAACGCCACATGGCCTTGCCGCCGGTGAGCCATTCGATATGGGCGTTGTTTTTCGTGTTGCGCAGCATCTCTTTCACCAGATGGGCGGCCACCACATCGGGGTAATCGCCCAGAATGTTGTAGACCTTCTTTGTCTTTGCCGGCAGGTCGATGTTCTCCGCGCCGCCCAGGGCCTTGACCGTGAAATCGGTGATCATGATGCCCGGGGAGAGGCGCCCGGCCTTCACCTTGCTGCCCCGCTCCTCCAGCTCTTTGGCGAAGGCCTGGGTGAAGTGGGTGACGGCCCGTTTGCTGGTGCCGTAGAGGTTCAGCCCCAGCATCATGGCGTCGTTGCTGCCGTAGCCCTCCAGGTTGTAGATGAAGCCGCCCTCGGGCTGCTTTTCCATCTGTAGGGCCGCCAGACGGCTGCCCATGACGGCGCCGCGCAGGTCGATGTCCAGAATAGCGTCGATCTCTCCTTCGCTCAGCTCCCAGATCGCGCGCATGGGCTGGTTGACTCCGGCGTTGTTGATCCAGATGTCGATGGCGCCGAAGTGCCGCACGGCGTGGTCGATGAGCGCCTGGATGTCCTCGCAGGAGGCGACGCTGCCCGCCAGCCCCTCCACCTGTCCGCTGCCCGGCGCATGCCGCAGCGCGTCCATCGCCGTGGCCAGACGCTGGGGATTGACGCCGTTTAGCACCACGTTCCAGCCGTTTTTATGGAAAAGCTGGGCCATCTCCCAACCGAGACCGCGGGTGCTGCCGGTGATCACTGCTGTTTTCATTCCTGTCCTCCTGTCGGATAATAGATGGCTGTATTTTACCATTTTGCATGGGAAAGTGCAATGCATAAGGAAATGCTTTGTTAAAATTGACAATCCGGGGCAAGAGTATTATACTTTCCTTAAAACATACAACGAGAGGGGAGAGCCTTGTGCGAGACCTGCTTCTGTCCGCGTGCCCGGTCCTGCTCTGGGTGATCGCGGCGCTCCATCTGCTGTTTCTTTTTCTGGCCTTCAAGGGCTATGCCCGGACAAAAAATATGCTGTATCTCCTGAGCGGGCTGATTGTTTTCGGCCTGTTTTATGATGCGCTGATCCTGTCTCTGGGCGGCGTGATGAGCGAGGGCGGCGCCCTGCGGGCGCTGAGCCGGGCCCGCTTCATCTGCCATGGGGCCCTGATCCCGCTGATCTTTCCGATCTGCGCCTACGCTCTGCGCGCGAAGGGCGGCTGGAAAAAAGCGGTCTGGCTGCTTACCGGTATCCTGATCGTCCTGGGCATTGCCGAGGGCTTTGCGGTGGACCTGTCGCTGCAGCGCGTGGCCGGTATCGTCCGCTACACCTCCGGCGAGGCCACGCCCGCCTGGGCCCAGACGGTGAGCGGACTCTTATCCTACGGCACGGTGGTCCCGCTGATGATCGTGGGCCTGATCGTCTGGATCCGGCAGAAGACGCCGCGGCTCTTCCTTTCCGGCTTTCTGATGTTCCTGTTCTCGGCCCTGGGACCGGCCACCGGGAATTTCGATCTGATCTTTTTCATCAGCATGTTCGGGGAGATCGGCATGGCGGTCTTCTTCCTGCTCTATGCGCGCCGGGCCTCCGCGGCAAAGTGAGAGACATCGATCCCATTTTTGTGTCATTTCATTGAAAGAGAGGAATCTATATGAGCAGTTTCAAAGACCTTCGCATTGTTGACAACTTCTACCAGACCAGCTCCTATTTTCCCATGCCCACCGTGATGATCTCCACCCTGGCCGAGGACGGCAGCACCTCCGTGGGCTCCTACTCCCTCTGCTTCCCCTACTACATCGCGGGCAAGGGCTATTACGCCATGGTGCTGGAGGCGCGCAACTCCTCCAACACGGCCCAGCATCTGCTGGCCGGGCGCAAGCAGGTGGCCATCAACTTCATGCCCGAGGGCCGCGGCTACCACAAGAAGATCGTCGCCCAGGGCTGGCCCGGCGATACGCCCGCCGAGAAAATGAAGGACTTCGGCTTCCATCTGGAGGACGGACTGTGCATCCAGGAGGATCCCTCCACACCGCGTCCCAAGGTGGTCACCGAGGCCTATCAGGTCATGGAGTGCACCTGGATGAGCGATCTGGAGAACGCCGAGGAGGACATCGGCCGCCAGCTGGAGGATGGCTGCTACCCGCCCCCTTACCGGAACTTCAACGGCATCACCACCCAGTACGGCGCCCACTTCATCCTGCGCATCGACAAGATGCTGATGAAGCCCAAGTACTATGACAACATCATCAACGGCGTCAAGGGCCGCCTCTGGCCCAACGTCCTGATCTGCCACGGCTATCGAGACAGCAAGAACTTCTGGTTTGCCAAGACGCCGCGCCTGGTGCCCGAGCTGCTGCCCATCCGCAACGCCACCCTCTCCTCCGTCCGCTATGCCGCCGACCGCACCGACCCCAACGTCCACTTCACCGACGACGCGCTGGAGATGCTGCTGAACGTGCCGCGCATCTTCCTGCCCACGGTGCTCAAGGGCTGCGTGGCCTGGGCCAAGGAGCACAAGGTGACCGAGGTCACGGCGGTGGAGATGAAGATCATCAACGACAAGCGTTCCAAGGAAAAGGGCAAGGGCTGAGGAGGTACGGATATGTACGAATTCTCCGTCCCCATGGCGCTGGTGGACTTTGCCCCGGTGGTGCTCTTCGGGATCTCCGGGGTGCTGATGCAGCGGGATCTCTACAACAAGATGCCCAAGTACGCCTTCGCCTGCTTTGCCGCCGGCACCATCAACATCTTCATGGCGGGCTTCCTGAAGGCGCTGTGGAAGCTGCTGTACGCCCTGGGCGCCTGTGATTTCCACGTGCTCAACACCATGTTCCTGCCCACCCAGTCCCTGGGCTTCCTGCTGGCGGGCCTGGGCATCCTGATCATGATGGGCCAGCGGAAAAAGGCCGCGCTGGCCGTCGCGCCGCCCCTTTTCTCTGGCACCTTCCTCTTCGTGGGGATGATGGTGCTGGGCCTGGGCGCCATCTGCGGCAGCCTCAGCGCGCTGGCGCTGCGGCTGAAGAAAAAGGCCCTGGTGCCGGTGTTTCTCCTTTGCTTCGTCTGCTACATGGCCATGGGCTATCTCGCCTCCCAGGACGGCTCCTCCGCCGCCATGAACTGGATCGAGCAGGGTGTCAACACCCTGGGGCAGCTCCTGCTTCTGTGGGGCGTTTCCGGCCTGCATAAGGCCGGCTTGCGGAACTATATATGGGAAGAATAAGCATTCCAAGAATGCAATTTTGAAGAAAGAAGGACTCTAACTATGTATCCTGCCTGGTATTTCTGGCTGCTGTTTGCGGCGGCCATGCTCATCAGCTCCATCGGCTTTAAAAACTACGTGTGGTTCATCTCTCTGGGCTACGGCTTCTCCATCGCCGGCGCGGGCCTTTTGATGCTGATCCTTTTCCGCCAGGGCCTGAGCCTGGGCACCGTGCTCTGCTGTGTCATTTTCTTCCTCTACGGCTGCCGCCTGGGCGGTTACCTGGCCTATCGGGAGCTGAAGAGCAGCTCCTATAAGAAGAACATGGTCGGCGAGATCAAGGACGGCAAGACCGTGCCCTTCGGCGTGAAGATCGCCATCTGGGTCACCTGCGCCCTGCTCTACGCCACCCAGGTCTCCCCGGTGTTCTACCGCCTGTATAACGGCAGCGGCAGCAACGTCTGGGTTTACATCGGCGCCATCATCATGGTCTGCGGCATCACGCTGGAGTCCGCGGCCGACCTGCAGAAGAACAAGGCCAAGAAGCGCAATCCCCGCCGCTTTGTGGACACCGGCCTCTTCCGCCTCGTCCGCTGCCCCAACTATCTGGGCGAGATGATCTTCTGGACCGGCGTCTTCCTCTCCGGCATCGGCGCTGTCCGGGGCTGGCAGTGGCTGGTGTGCCTGCTGGGCTACGGCGGCATCATCTTCGTCATGTTCAGCGGCGCCCGCCGTCTGGAGATCCGCCAGAACAAGAACTACGGCAAGGATCCCGAGTATCAGAAATACGTCAAGACCGTGCCCATCCTCCTGCCCTTCGTCCCCCTGTACAGCGTGGAGAAGTACAAGTGGCTGGTCGCCTGAGGGCGGAACAGAATATCCTATAAAAAGAGGCACAGGCCAAACGGCCTGTGCCTCAGACTGTAGACAAACTCTATTGTTGGAAAAAGCCTCGCAGAGTTTTTC
>CAMNKQ010000007.1 GCA_946542465.1 uncultured Clostridia bacterium
CCGGTGGGGAGTTTGCTTTCAGGAAGGGAGATGTGAATCATGATGACAAGAAAAGTTATATCTGTAATCCTTGGTGTGCTGATGATCATCGCCGGCGTGTATTGCTTCTTCACGCCCGTGGAGACATCCGCTGTGATCCCGTTTGTGCTGGGAATCGTCATGATCGGTGACGGTATCGGGCGTATCGTTACCTGGTTTGATATCCGGGATGTCGAGCGGCAGAGCGCCTGGGTCCTCGTGAGCGCCATTGTGTCCCTGCTTTTTGGCCTTATGCTTGCGTTCTCGCCGGTGCTGCAGATGTCCGTCGGCGTGTTCGTGATTCTGCTGACGGGCTGGTGGATACTGGCCCTTGGTGTTATCCGAATCGTCCACGCTTTTCATTTGCTCAAGATCAAGAGGGAAGCTGACGGATTTGGCTTCGGCGAAATGCTCGGCTCCAATTGGTGGATCGCGCTGATTCTCGGCATCCTGCTGACCATCTTCGGCGTCATCGTCATCCTCAATCCCATGCTGGGGCTTGGCGTGATCGGAGCGTTGATCGGCTGCAGTGTAATAACAGCCGGTGTCAACCTGATCTATCTGGGCTGCAGCCCCTGGATCCTGTAATTGTCCGAAGGAAATGGAACGATACAAGATGAAGGAAGATTTACGAAAGAAGTCTGGCGTGTCTTTCCTGAAAAAGCTCGACAGCCGGTTCGGGGACAATACCCTTTGGCAGTTTATAAAGTTTAACCTGGTATCCTTCAGTATCACGCTGCTGCAGCTTGCCCTTGCCAATCTGCTGCCCCTGTTTTTTGACGGCGTAAGGGCCAAGCTGCCGCCGGTCCTGCGTCCGGTCTTTCGGCCGGAGACACTTTTTGAGGGGCCTTCCCCCTATGTGGTCGACGGCGTGGTGACCTGGGGATACGTGCTGCCGTTCTTCCTGTCCAATTTCATCGCCAATATCTACGGCTATTTCATCAATATGAGGACCACCTTCCGCGGCAAGGGAAGCCGCGGCGGCCTCATCGCCTATCTGCTGATTTTGACAGCGCTGATCCTCTTTTCCACCTGGCTGCAGGGATGGATCACCGCCAGATTGGCCGCAACGGAGCTTGCGGGGCTTGGCAGAACCATTGCCGCCATGGCCGCGGGGCTTGTGCAGGTAGCGGTGCTGTTCCCCCTGGAAAAATACGTGTTGTTTAAGAAGAAATAAAGAGTGAGGGATAGGGATAAAGAATGGAAAAGGTCAGTGTCATCGTTCCCGTTTACAACGGAGAGAAAAGCATAAAGCGCTGCTCGGACAGCATTCTCAATCAGGACTATCCGGAACTGGAGCTGATTCTGGTAGATGACGGCAGCCGGGATCGCTCCTGGGAAATCATGCAGGCGATTGCCGCCGGGGATCACAGAGTAAAGGCCATCCACCAGGAAAACGGGGGCGTATCCTCCGCGCGCAACCGGGCCCTTGCCGAGGCGAGCGGGACGTATGTGCAGTTCGCGGATGTGGATGACTGGCTGCCGATGGACTCGACGAAGCTGCTGGTGCGGGAGATGGAGGAAAAATCAGCCGAGCTCGCAGTGGGTGATTTTTATCGCGTCGTGGACGGAAATGTGTCGGAAAAAGGGTCCATTGAGACGAGCGGGACTCTTACTCTCCAACAGTATGCCAATGAGATGATGCTTGCGCCGGCGGACCTCTACTATGGTGTTCTGTGGAACAAGCTGTATCGAAGGGACATCCTGGAGCGTTACGGCATACGCATGGATGAGAATATCAGCTATAGCGAGGATATGATCTTCAATCTGGAGTACCTTCTCCATGTCAAGTCCGTGGCGATTCTGAAAGCACCGGTTTATTACTACCAGTACACCAAAGGCTCGTTGGTAGACCAAAGCCTGAATCTGAGCAGCACAATTAAAATGAAGAAAAGCGTCATCGGCTACTATAACGAGTTTTTCAGGAAAACCTTTGACGCGCCTGCTTATCAGGAGCGGCTGCCGGTGATTTACGGCTATCTGCTGGCCGTCAGTCACGATAGTCTGGCGCTGCCTTTCACGCCGGGGACCAGGAAACTGAACACGGGTGCAGACCTCTCTGCTCTTTCCGGCGAAAGCGGCACGGCCTTCCCGATGCGTAGCGCGATTCTGGAGGCGCGGCTGCTTGGACGCTATCTGGAAACGCTGGGCCGAAAACACGGCATAGACGAGGCCAGAATAAAGCTACTATACTGCTTGGAAAAGAGGAAGGAACCCGGCAGCGTTGAGAGCCTGTGTCTGCTGACCGGTATGGGAAAACCCGCTGTGATCGTGGCGCTGGCCCGACTCCTGGCGGACGGATTGGTGAGGCGTGAGTCACCTCTTGGAGGCAAAGAACGCTTCTCTTTCCAGGCACCGGAGCTTGCAGAGGAACTGCAGCAGTTGGATCGGGATGTGGACGCGGTGTGTTTTGCCGAATTCACAGAAGAAGAAATTCGGCAGTACCGCAGCCTGGAGGAGCGAATCGGCAACCGTATTCTCCACCATCTGCAGGCCGAGACAGCGAAAGAATCGTGAGCTGTGCTCACGATAACGGTGAGCCGGCCGGTTAAACAATACCATGCCCGCAGGGTAAATCCCCTGCGGGTTCGTTATATTCTCCCTGCATCACGTCAGAGGGGTCTGGACATGCTCCCAGGACAGAAATTCGTCATGGCTAAGTCGGACTTTTTCTTTGTTCCAGTGGATTTAGCGTCTGCTATATGCTATTCTAATAAAAAAAGAATTATTGAGCCGAGGCAAAGCCGCTAAAGAAAACAGGAGGAAGGAAACATGAAAAAGCTGATCTGCTTGATTTTGACGGTCTGCATGCTTTTTGCGTTGGCAGCTTGCGGAGAAACGAAACCCGCGGAGCCGGAAATCATAGAATGGACCCGGCAGGGCACTTATGAAGACGAGAGCGGCAATCATCTGCTCGTTAACCTCTCCGAGACGGAAGGCTATGAGGGCTGGGCTGTCTCCCTGATGCTGGACGGCGAAACGGTCGGCTGGATTATCCAACAGGAAGGGAAGGCCCTGCGCGGCAACCTGAACGGCTGGGATGAGAATTTGGATCCCTTCAACGTTACCATTACCGAAGAGGGCGAAGACGGCCTCAAGCTTGAAGTTGAGGGCGGCGAGACCTACCATTTCACACCGGTGGATATGCCGGAGGCAACGATCGTTGTCACGGTCAACATTGAAGGCTGGGGCCATATCGCTTACGCCGAGGGCGAGGAAACGCCGGAGATCGATCCGGAGTTCCCGGCCCAGTCGGCCTATATCGGTCTGGCTGAGCCCGCTGTCCACACTTTCGTAGCCGAGCCGGAGGCGGGCAATCTCTTTGTAAAATGGACAAAGAACGGAGAAGACTATTCGACCGAGCCGCAGATCACGCTTCTGCTGGACGAAAGTGCGGAATACACTGCCGTGTTTGAGGAAGATCCGAACTGGCAGAATCCCGTGATGAATTTCGTCGGGGAGTACCAGTGCGACCGGGCGCATGCCACGGTAGAGTGCTGGGGCTTTGATGAAGCGTTTATCACGATCGAGTGGGGCAGCAGCGCCTGGGAGCAGACTCGCTGGATCATCGTCGGCAAGCTGGATACTGACACGCTGGCCATCAGCTATTCCGGCGCCAGCAAAGCAGAGCTTGTCTATGATGAGCAGGGCGAAATCAAGAGCGATGAGTCCGTGTATGACGACGGCACCGGCACCATCGCCTTCCACGACGACGGGACCTTTACCTGGCACGAGGATCCGTCCGAAACCGGGGAGGATATGGTGTTTACATGGTGCGCTCCCGGCAGAGACGGGTATGCGGCTGATACAATCGGCTCAGATTACCGGGGTCTCCTCCAAGCCTTTGACTATGGGAATGAGATAACCTATGTGATCGGACATTTTCAAAGAGAATCTATCTCGCAAAGCAGATGTTGTTCCAGCTATATCTGCGGCGCTTGATTAGGATGCGGCCCGCGACAAGGCAGATGTCTGCGCACGCGAGACCGGACAGGATAGGGAAGGCTACCCGTGCGGCGCATAAAAAAGGTTTGGCAAATTCGAACACCTTGCGATTTTGCCAAACCTTTTTGCCAATATCGTGATTTTTCAAGCGGGCGGCTAATAGCCGGAACTACCGTCCTGCTTGCGTTTTGATACTAGGACCTCATTAAAATCTTTAATTTCTTAAAGATTTTAATGCGTAGACAAAGCTTAAAACGTGTCATTCCGAGGAGGCCGACGTGAGCGAAGGGGCTCTCCGGTAAAATGTCAGTAAACATGCAGTTTTCGGGGAATACGGATCGCCACACCAGTGACATGGGTCACTGGTGTGGCAATGACAGAAACCGACTTTGTCGACAGCTTGAAATTCTGTGCCGAGGCACAGAATCTTTTTATGTTTTATAAGGGAAATCAGGTTTCGTCCTTCTCCTTGGAGAGCATCGCGTTGGTCAGGATGCCAAGGATCAGGGCGCAGGCCACGGTGCGGATCTCGACCCGGCCGAAGTTCACGGTCATGCCGCCGACGCCGACGATGAAGATGACGGAGGCGACGAAGAGGTTGCGGTTCTTGTTCAGGTCCACCGGCTGGAGCATCTTGAGGCCGCTGGCGGCGATGAAGCCGTAGAGCGCGATGCACACACCGCCCATGACGCAGTTGGGGATGGTCTCCAGGAAAGCGACCAGCGGGGTGATCAGAGAGAAGAGGATGCAGGCGAAGGCCGCGCCCCAGATGGAGACGGTGGAGGCGTTGCGGGTGATGGCCACGGTGGCAATGGACTCGCCATAGGTGGTATTGGGGCAGCCGCCGAAGAAGGCGCCCACAAAGGAGCCGACGCCGTCGCCCAGCAGGGTGCGGGTCAGGCCGGGCTCTTCCAGCAGGTTCACGCCCACGATGGAGCTCAGGTTCTTGTGGTCGGCCAGGTGCTCGGCGAAGACGACGAAGGCGACGGGCGCATAGGCCACAAAGAGGGTCAGCAGATAGGCGCCGTTGACACCAGACCAGTCGGCCTTCAGGAAGGTGAAGTCGGGCAGCGAGACGACGGTGCCGACGCGGTGCAGAGCCTCATAGTTGATGACGACCAGCGCGTCGTTACCGGTGTTCTTGCCGATCAGCGCGAAGATGGAGGCGCAGAGATAGCCGGCCAGGATGCCGATGATGAAGGGGATGAGCTTGGCCATGTTCTTGCCGTAGGTGGAGGTCAGAACCGTGACGAACAGGGTGACCAGACCGCAGATCAGGCAGACATAGACGGAGCCGCCCTCCACGCTGGAGGTCATCAGATCGCCGATGGCGTTGCCGGCCAGGGAGAGACCGATGATGGCGACGGTGGGTCCGATGATGACGGGGGGCATGAGCTTGTCGATCCACTTGACGCCGGAGACCTTAACGAAAATGGCAAGGATCACATACACGAGGCCCGCGATGCCCGCACCGATGATCAGGCCGGCATAGCCGGTAGCCACGGCGACGCCGCCGCCGAAAGCGGAGAACATGGGCCCGATGAAAGCAAAGGAGCTTCCCAGGAAGACCGGGCTGGCGCTCTTGGTGAAGAGCAGATAGACGATAGTGCCGACGCCGGCGCCGAACATAGCGGCGGAGGCGCTCATGCCGTTGCCCACGATGGCGGGCACCGCGATGGTGGCGGCCATGATGGCCAGCAGCTGCTGGAGCGCGAAGAGGACGACCTGCCCGAACTTGGGCTTGTCCTTGATGCCGTAAATCAGATTCATGTTTCTTTCTCCTTTTCTCCGTTTGGTTTGTATTAAAAGAAATTTGCTGACTCAGGAACTGAGATCCATCAGGAACACGCCGGTCTCGCCGTCGAACTCCGGCAGCCGCACCTCCACCAGCTCGCTGTGGGAGGTGGGCAGGTTCTTGCCTACGTAATCGGCCCGGATGGGCAGCTCCCGGTGACCGCGGTCCACCAGAACCGCCAGCTGGATGCTGCGCGGACGGCCGCAGGCAAAGATGGCCTCGATGGCGGCGCGGGCGGTGCGCCCGGTATAGAGCACATCGTCCACCAGAATGACGTCTTTTTCCGTCACATCGAAGGGCAGCTCCGTCCGTTTGACCTCCGGCATCTCCGCCATCGGGCTCAGATCGTCCCGGTAAAAGCGGATGTCGATGCTGCCGCAGGGGACGCTGATGTCCTCAATCTTTTCGATATTGGCCCGGATGCGCCTGGCAATGGGCTCACCGCGGCGGCGGATCCCCACCAGGACGACATTCTCCACGCCCTTGTTTTTCTCCGCGATCTCATGGGAGATACGCATCAGTGCGCGGCCCAGCGCCGCCTCATCCAGGATCTGTGCTTTGAGCCTCATCTCTCCGCCTCCCGGGCACAAAAAAAGTCCTGCCGAGCCCGGCAAGACGCATTTACTCCTTCGGACGCGCAGGGCGCACCCGTATCCATAAACGATTTTGCCGGCATCACGGTACCGAAGCTTAAAAATCTTATTTTCGTGTCGGAGTATAGCAGAGCGGAGGGAAAATTGCAAGCGGCTTTTTCAGCTTTATGGCATTCCATAAAGCCCTCGCCGCCGGTTTATGCCAAATTTGGCACATACGACAAAAAACGGAGCAGGTTTCCCTGCTCCGTTTGAGATTGCGATTGACTTACCACTCGAGGTTCTTGTCGGTCTCCTTAGAGAAGACGTGAGCCACGTTGCCGCTGAAGTTGAAGTGGACGGTGTCGCCCTGCTTGAAGCTGTCCTTCAGGTCGATGGTCGGGACGATAACGATGACGTCCTTGCCCTCGGCGGACAGGTGCAGGTGGACGGAGGAGCCCATCATCTCAGCCACGTCGACCTTCGCGGCGACGCCCTTGTCGGCGATGTTGGTGTGCTCGGGACGGACGCCCAGCGTGACAGACTGGGACTGCACGTTGTTCTTCTTAAGGCGCTCTTCCTTCTCCTCATCCAGCTCGACCTTCAGGCCGCCCAGCTCGACAAAGAACTTGTCGCCCTCGCGCTTGAGCTCGGCGTCAAAGAAGTTCATGACGGGCATGCCGATGAAGCCGGCGACGAAGAGGTTGGCGGGGTGATTGAAGACTTCCTGAGGCGTGCCGATCTGCTGGATGTAGCCGTCGCGCATGATGACGATGCGGTCGCCCAGGGTCATGGCCTCGGTCTGGTCGTGGGTAACATAGATGAAGGTGGTGTTGATGCGCTTGCGCAGCTTGATGATCTCAGCGCGCATTTCGTTACGCAGCTTGGCATCGAGGTTACTAAGAGGCTCGTCCATCAGCATGACCTTCGGGTCACGCACGATGGCGCGGCCGATGGCGACACGCTGACGCTGGCCGCCGGACAGGGCCTTGGGCTTGCGCTCCAGGTACTGGGTGATGTCCAGGATCTCAGCCGCTTCGCGGACCTTCTTGTCGATGACGTCCTTGGACTCCTTGCGGAGCTTCAGGGAGAAGGCCATGTTATCATAAACGGTCATGTGGGGGTACAGCGCGTAGTTCTGGAAAACCATGGCGATATCGCGGTCTTTCGGCGCGACGTCGTTCATCACTTTGCCGTCGATCAGCAGCTCGCCGCCGGAGATCTCTTCGAGGCCGGCGACCATACGCAGGGTGGTGGACTTGCCGCAGCCGGAGGGGCCGACCAGAACGATGAATTCCTTGTCGGCAATGTCCAGGTTGAACTCCTGAACGGCGACAACGCCTTCATCGGTGATCTGAAGATTGACTTTCTTCTTCTCGGGCTCGTCGCTTTTTTTCTTTTTCTTCTGCTCGCCACTTACGAAGGGATAGACTTTCTTGATGTTTTTCAGCTGAACAGTTGCCATACTACCGGCTCCGTCCGTCCCGCCTCCGCGCAAACGGACTCACGGCCGCCGAAGCGCACCGCTTTTACGACAGGTCTCCACACTGCCGCACCCCGAGCCTGGGGGTTCACGTTTCCTCCTTATTAAAGCTGCATACAGCTAAGAAATATGGAGAGCTGTATGCGCAGTCAAAATAGGGCATAAAAACCCAAAGCCATTATAGCGAAAACAAGCCGGGCACGCAAGCCAAATTTGGAGCCCCGTTTTTGGTGAAAACTGACAAAAGCAGCGCCGGGAAACGGACTTCCCGGCGCTGTAAAATACGATGCACTTGGTTGGGGTCAGACGGAATCTTCCTCGGTCAGCTTTTCGATGTCCTCTTCTGTCCCAGCGACGGCATCTTTCTCCGCCTTCTTTTCCATTTTAGCCATAAAGATGGGGGAGAGGATGCCGACGATGCACAGGGCGATCAGCACCCAGCACACCACGGAGGAGAACAGCACACTGATATTCCCATTTGAGGTGCGCAGCGCGTTGCGCAGGCCCTTCTCGCCGATGGGCCCCAGGATCAGCGCCAGCACCACGGCCGCGGTATTCAGATCAAACTTCCGCATGGCATAGCCCAGCACACCGAAGACCAGCATGACCACCATGTCCATGATGTTCTTATGGATGGCGTAGGAGCCCACAAAGCAGAGCACCGTCACGCAGGGGATCAGAATGGCATCGGAGAGGCGGGAGATCTGCGCAAAGCCCCGGCAGCCCAGCAGGCCGATGCCCAGCATAAAGAACTGCACCAGCACAAAGCCGGCGAAGAAGGTGTAGGTCATGGGGGCGTATTTGCCGAAGAGCTCCGGACCCGGGGTCAGGCCCTGGATGACCAGGCCGCCCATCAGCACCGCCGTGACGCTCTCGCCTGGGATGCCCAGGGTCAGCGTCGGGATCAGGGAGCCGCCGGTGACGGCGTTGTTGGCCGCCTCGGAGCCGGCCACGCCTTCGATGGAGCCCTTGCCGAACTGATCCTTGTGCTTGGAGAACTGGCGGGAGGTGTTATAACCCAGGAAGCAGGCGATGGAGGCGCCGGCGCCGGGTAGGATGCCGATCAGGTTGCCGATGATCCAGGAGCGGAAAATCGTGGGGCGGATGAGGCGCCGCTCCTCCCGGGTCAGGCTCATTTTATCGGTGAACTTGGTGGCACGGGCACGCTGCTTAATTTTAGCCTCCGCAAGAACAAAGACCTGGGACATGGAGAACAGGCCGATCAGCGCGCAGGTGGTGTTGATGCCCTCGGCAAAGTAGGAGCTGGGCATGAAGCGCTTCACGCCGGTGATCGGGTCCAGGCCGATCGTGGAGATAAGCAGACCCAGGGCGCCGGACATCAGGCCCTTGACGATGGACTTGGACGACACGCCCGCGATGATCGTCAGGCCGAAGATGGACAGCCAGAAATACTCCGCCGACATGAACTTCAGCGTCAGCTGAGAGAGCAGCGGAGCAAAGAAATACAGGGAAATGCAGCTGAGCAGGCCGCCCCAGAAGGAGGCATAGCAGGCGGTGAAGAGCGCCTTGCCCGCATGGCCGCGCAGGGTCATCTGATAGCCCTCAATGGCGGTGGCCGCCGAGGCCGGGGTACCGGGGGTGTGGATCAGGATGGCGGAGATGGAGCCGCCGAAGATGGCGCCGCAGTAGATGGCGCCCAGGACGATCAGACCCGTCTCTGGTGCCATCTTAAAGGTCATCGGCAGCATCAGCGCCACGCCCATCGCCGCCGACAGGCCCGGCATACAGCCGATGATGATGCCCATGGCCACGCCGCCGGCCATCATCAGGAGATTGATCGGGGTCAGGGCGTTGAGAAAGCCCGCGCCCATCTGAGCTAAGGTTCCAAGCATACGTCTTTCCCCTCCTTATTTCAGAGCTTTGATCACTTCGCCGACGGGCAGACGCACGCCCAGGAATTTCTGGAAGGCGAAGTAAATCAGCGCCAGGATGACAACAACCGAGATCGCCGTGGCGATCAGCGGGACGCGCAGGAAAAGCAGCACCGCAACCATGAAGATGGCCGTGGCAATGTAGAAACCGAAGAAATGGATCAGCACCAGGTAGACGATCGTGGCGCAGAAGCAGAAGATAAACTGCCGGGCCTGGAAGTCTTTAAAATCCGCGGTCACGCTCTCCGTGCCGTTTTTCACGGCGCGAACGATCATCTGGATCAGGTACAGCGTCGTCAGCCCAAACACCAGGGCGACCGTAAAGCGAGGATAGGTCTGGCTGCTTGCCGGCAGTTTCACGGTCTGCGAATAGAAGTACGCGCTGACCAGATAAAAGAAAGCGACCACACCGATATCCGTTTTTTTCATTTTCAAGGGGCGTTCCCTCCTTGTTGTTACCTTTTCTGTCTTTCTTAGGAAAAGGGCAGGAGAAGTCCTGCCCTTTTATGGATGTTTTATGGATACACGCTTTCCGGCTTATTCGTACCAGAAGCCCTCGGCAAGGCTCTCGGCAAAGGTCTGCTGCTGGGTGACCAGCGCGGCGGTATCGGCGGCGCCCTTGAAATCGGTGGTGACACCAGCCTGCTCCGCGGCGGCCAGATAATCAGCATCCTCCATGGCGGCCTTGAAGGCGGCCTCGTAGAACGTGATGACGTCATCGCTCACGCCGGCCGGCGCCGCGATCAGGCGGGAGGAGCCGAGCCAATCGGGATAGTAGCCGAGCTCACCAAGAGTCGGAACGTCAGGCAGCTCTGCCATGCGCTCCGTGGAGAAGACGCCGAGGATCTTGTACTCGGATTCCTGACCGACGATATCGGCGGTCTTGACGACGCAGAAGTCGGCCTCCTTGCCGCGCAGGGACAGCAGCTCGTCAGCCGTGCCGCCCTGAGGGATGTCGATATAGGTAAAGTTGGCGGAGTTGGCAAAAGCCTGAGCGCCGATGTGGTTGGAGGCCTGCGGACCGTTGGTGGATGCCTTCAGCTCACCGGGGTGTTCCTGGCCGTACTTCACCAAGCTTTCCAGATCGGGGAAGCGCTCGTCATCGGCGCGGACGATGACGATGGAGGTCTCGGTCACATGGTTGCAGATGGCCTTGAAGCTGTCAATGGTATAGGCGCCCATCTCCTGGGTGATGGAGCTGTTGAAGTTGGGCAGGTTCAGGAAGCCGATGGTGAGACCGTCAGCTTCGGCGTCAGCCAGCTGCGTCCAGCCAATGGAGCCGGAGCCTCCCTCGATATTGTCGATAACGATGGTCTGGCCAACATACTTTTCGGCATACTGGGCCAGAATACGGGCCGTGGTGTCCGTGCCGGAGCCGGCCTTATAGGATACGATCATGTGTACGGTTTCGCCGGGAGCCCAGCCTTCGGAAGCAGTTTCCTCTGCGGGTGCGGCCTCTTCCGCGGGTTTGGCCTCCTCTGCGGGCTTGGCTACGGTCTGACCGCAGGCGGCCAGGGCAAAGACCATGCACAGAGCAAGGAGCAAAGCAAGGATCTTTTTCATTGGTATTCCTCCTGTAAAGTTTTTTTGCTGGAAAGCTAAGATAATTATACTGTCCTCGGCAAAGATTTGTCAATATTGTTAAAGAATTTATTCCTTCCCCGTTTCGTCTCTTGTCCCTTTTGCCGGATTTGCCGCCGCTGCTCGGGTACTTTCCTCCGGAGGCATTCTTTCCCTCCGGGCCGCATAGACATGGAAAAAGCGTTTTGGAGGTGCTCATGCGCGTATTGGCTTTTTCCAGCCGAGGCCCGGCGGTGCAGCTGCTGCAGCTGGCGCTGAACCGCTCGGGCTTTGCTTCTCTTGCGACAGACGGGATTTTCGGCCCGGCCACCCAGGCGGCGCTGACCCGCTTTCAATCTGCCCAAGGGCTGAAAGCGGACGGCGTTGCCGGGCCCCGGACCCACCGGGCGCTGCTGCCCTGGTACACCGGTTTTTGGCGCCATCGCCTGCGGCCAGGGGAGAGCTTCTGGTCCCTGGCCCAGCTCTACGGCAGCGAGCTGGACGCCATTCTTACGGCCAACCCCGGGCTGGATCCGGAGGCGCTGCCGGTGGGAACAACGGTCGTCGTGCCGCTGCCCTTTCCCGTCGTGCCCACGTCCATCGACTACTGTTCGGAGCTGGTGGCCTACTGCGTCCGGGGCCTCGGCGCCCGCTATCCCTTTCTCCGCGTTGACAGCATCGGCCGCAGCGTCCTGGGCCGCCCGCTCTGGTCGCTGAGCCTGGGCAGCGGGGAAACCCGGGTGCTCTACAATGCCGAGCACCACGCCAACGAGTGGATCACGACGCCGCTGCTGCTCCGCTTCACCGAGGAGCTGGCCGCGGCCTATGCCGCCGGGGGTGAAATCTTTGGCCGCAGCGCGGCGGAGCTGCTGGACTACGCCGCGCTCTGCCTGATCCCGGCGGTCAATCCCGACGGCATGGATCTGGTTACGGGGGAGCTGCGCAGCGGCGAGAGCTGGCAGCGCGCCCGGCAGATCGCCGCCGACTATCCCCGCTATCCCTTTCCCTCCGGCTGGAAGGCTAACCTCCGGGGCGTCGACCTGAACCTCCAGTACCCGGCGGGCTGGGAGCAGGCAAGGGAGAACAAATTTGCTCAGGGCATCGTCTCCCCGGCGCCCGCGGATTATGTGGGCAGCGCGCCGCTCACAGAGCCCGAGGCCCGGGCGCTCTACACCTTCACGCTCCGTTTCGACCCGGCGCTGATCCTGGCCTATCACACCCAGGGAGAGGTGATCTTCTGGCGCTATCGGGACTATGAGCCCGCCGGCTCCCGGCAGATCGCGGAGCTCTTCGCCTCCCTCTCCGGCTACGCCGTGGAGGAGACGCCCTTTGCCTCGGGCTTTGCCGGATACAAGGACTGGTTCATCCAGGAATACAACCGCCCCGGCTACACCATCGAGGCGGGCCGGGGCGTCAATCCTCTGCCGATCGGGGATTTTGAAACAATCTATCGGGATAACCTCGGTATTCTGACCGTGGGGATGCTTGTCACATAAAAAGGATGCGGCGTTTGGCCGCATCCTTTCAAGCTGTCGACAAAGCCAAAAGGCTTTGCCGACAGAGGGGATGCAGCCCAGCGCGCGCACTCGCGTCGAAAGACGCTCGCACACTTCTGGGCTGAGAAGTGTTTTTTCCGAGGCGCATGTCCTCGGAAAAAACGGATTGGATTGATTTTTCGCCTTCCGAGGCGAAAAACTGCACAGCATAAGTTCGACATGACGAAATCAAAGATTTCGAGTCTCACTTATCTGCGAGGCTTTTTCCAACGATAGAGTTTATCTACAGGCTGAAAGGATGCGGCGTTTGGCCGCATCCTTTCTCACTTTCTGTGTTTGATTGTCATGAACAGACCTGGGGCCGTCTTTCCGACCCAGGCCACCAGGCGGAAGCAGAACATCGTCAGCGTGACATTTCCGGTGCGCAGCACCCAGGCCAGTACCCGGGTGGGCAGGCCGCCCGCCGCGCGGCGGCTGCGCTTTTGCAGCTGAGCACTGGACAGAATCTTACGCACCTCGGCCCGCTTCTCCCCATAGCGCAGCGGGCAGGTAGGCGAGAAGAGGGTGGTCAGGCAGGAGAAGACGCTCTTGAGGAACATATAGCGCATGTCCGCGTCGTCCTTTACACCGAAACGGCGGCAGAGCTCCTGCATGCGCCCGTCGGTCTGGAGACAGACGGCGAACTTCTTATCGTAATACCGGGTGATCAGGCTGTCGCCCTCGTGCATGACGTAGCGGTATTTGCATTCCGGCAGGATGCAGACCCGCTCGCAGTGCTCCAGGCAATCAAACACGAAGAGCCGGTCCTCGCCCCAGCGGTAGTCGGGGAAGCGGACCGCATTCTCCCGCAGCAGCCGGGCGGAGTAAAGCTTGCCCCAGACCTGGTTGAGAAGATTGGCCTTATACAGTCGCCCCAGGGCGGCACCCAGGCTCTCCCGATCCAGCAGGGCCGCCGGTTCGCAGTAATCCCGGGTACCGCCGCCCAGCTCCTCGATGGTGAAGCCGAAGATCGTCAGCTCCGCGCCCTGCGCCGCCCCCTGCAGGGCGTATGCCAGCGCGTCGGGCTGCAGCCGGTCGTCGGAATCGAGAAACATGACGTATTCCGTGTCGGCGTCCAGCTGCTCCAGAGCCAGGTTGCGCGCCTTGGCCGGGCCGCCGTTGACGGCGTGGATGGGCCGGACGCGGGGATCCTCCGCCGCCAGCGCATCCAAAATGGCCGGGGTCTGATCCGTGGAGCCGTCGTCCACCGCCAGGAGCGTGAAGTCCCGGAAGCTCTGCTCCAGGACACTGCGGATCGACTCCGCCAGCCAGGCCTCTGCGTTGTAGGCGGGCATGATCAGCGTGATTTTCGCCATCGTTTATCTCCTGCTCTCGTCCCCGGAGCCGTCCAGCGAGGCATGATAGACCTCCAGGAAGAATTCATACAGCGGCATCAGCCGGATAAAGGCGCGGCAGAGCTTGTCCGGCAGTTTGTCCGTCAGCAGATCGCCGCCGAAATCATACTGCCACTCGCAGCCCAGGTAGCGCCGGTTATACCAGTTGCCCACGGGAGGGGGATAGCTCCCCTTGGGGCGCTTGTACTCCGGGCCCATCACGTGCAGCCCGCGCATGTGCGAGGCCTCCTCCGCCAGGCGCTCAAAGCGGGCGGGATTGGCGTCCACCATGTTCCGGAAGCTCTCCATGGCGGCGGGGGTGGCGTCAGAAAAGCCCAGGCCGTAGCTGTAGGTGGCGGCGCCGATCTCAAACCAGAACATGGGGCCGTCGGAGAAATGCCCCTCGTCCGGGCCGATCACAAACCAGAGATGATCCTTGTACGGCCCACGCCCGAAGAGCCGCCGGGCGTCTCGATAGATGCGGGAGCAGTGCACCCGCCAGCTCTGTCCGGGGAAGCGCTGCTCCATCGTCTCCCTGCATGTCTGGGCCAGGGCCTTGAAGGGCTCGTTCAGGCAGCGCTCAAACTGCTCCTTGTGCGCCTGAAACCAGGGGCGCTCATTGTTGAAGCTCAGTTCCCAGAGAAACTCGCTGGTCTCTTTTGTAAAACCCTGAAACATACGGTGTCCATCCTTTGTAAGCTTCTTTGATTATAGCCGATACCCCCCAATTTCGCAAGAGGGGCCATCCCGCTTTCCCTCTGTACATTAGACCGAAGGCGTGATAAAATACATGTTCAGAATCCATTTCTTTTTGACAACAGGGGGATTTTCCCATGAAAATTATCATCGCCGGCTCCGGCAAGATCGGCCGCTCGGTGGCCTCGATCCTGGCCGAGGAAGGCCACGACATCACGCTCATCGACCGCGACGGCGAACTGATCAGCCAGATCTCCAACGAGCTGGACGTGATCTGTGTCGAGGGCAGCGCCACCAATCCGGAGACGCTGCGGGAGGCCGGGGCCGCCCAGGCGGATCTGCTCATGGCCGCGACCCAGTCGGACGAGGTGAACATGGTCTGCGGCATCTCCGCGCGCAGGCTGGGCACCAAGCATGTGATCGCCCGCATCCGCGACCCGGAGTACCTGAACCAGACGGAGTTTCTGCGCGAGGCGCTGGGCCTGTCGGTGATCGTGAACCCGGACTATGAGTGCGCCAAGGAGATCTCCCGCATTCTGCGCTTTCCCAGCGCCGTGCGGGTGGACGCCTTCTCCAAGGGCAGCGCCGAAATCGTGGAGCACAGGGTCGCGCCGGGCAGCCGCCTTGACGGCATGCAGCTGAAGGATCTGAACCGCCAGCTGGGCGCGAAGGTGCTGGTGGGCGTGGTGGAGCGCGGCGGCGAGGCCAGCATCCCCAACGGCCTCTTCACCCTGCGCGGCGGCGACCGGCTCAGCATCACGGGCTCGGCCAACGAGCTGCGGCGCTTTTTCATCGCCTGCGGCGCCTATAAGCGGCCGGTGCGCCGGGTGATGATCATCGGCGGCAGCCGCACGGCGGTCTATCTGGCCCGCATGCTGCTGGACGTGGGCATGGACGTGGTGATCGTGGAGCGGGATCGGGCCCGCTGTGAGGCCCTCTGCGATCTCGTCCCCAAGGCCAACATCGTCTGCGGTGATGCGACCCGCAGCGATGTACTGCTGGAGGACGGCCTGGGCGCCACAGACGCCTTTGTGGCCCTGACCGGCGAGGACGGCGACAACATCATCACCTCCATGTACGCCCGGGACTGCGGCGTGTCGAAGATCGTCGCCAAGGTCAACCGGGAGCATTTCTCCGACATTCTGGAAAACTCCGGGCTGGACAGCATCGTGACCCCCAAGTTCCTGGTGGCCCAGCAGCTGGCCCGCTACGTGCGCGCCATGGACAATTCCCTGGGCAGCCGCATGGAGACCCTGTACCGTCTGGCCGACGGACAGGTCGAGGCCCTGGAATTTAAGATCGGCATAGACTCCGCCCTGGTGGGCACGCCGCTGAAAGATCTGAAGCTCAAGCCCAACATTCTCATCAGCGCCGTGATCCGCGGCAACCGCAGCATCATCCCCGACGGCGGCACCGTCATCCAGCCGGGTGACCATGCGGTGATCGTGGCCAAGGCGGGCCGCATTCTGGATGTGGACGCGATCCTCGAGGGCGGCGCATGAACACCCGGATGATTTTGCGCACGCTCGGCCAGATCCTGCAGATCTTCGCCGCGCTGCTCCTGCTGCCGCTGGGCGTCTCCCTGCTGTATCGGGAGTCGCCGCTGCCGCTGTTGATCCCGCTCTCGGGCGCGGCGCTGGTCGGCCTGCTCCTCTCCCTGCTCCGTCCGAAAACCACCGCCATCTACGCCCGGGACGGCTTCGTGATCGTGGGCCTGGGCTGGATCTTGATTTCGCTTCTCGGCGCGCTGCCCTTTTCTCTCAGCGGCTCCCTGCCCACCTATATCGACGCGCTGTTTGAATCCGTCTCCGGCCTGAGCACCACCGGCGCCACCGTGGCGACGGATCTGGCCGCCATGCCCCGGGGCGTCATGTTCTGGCGCCTGTTCAGCCACTGGATCGGCGGCATGGGCGTGCTGGTGTTTCTGATGGCGGTGCTGCCCATGAGCGGCAAGCACTCCATGCACATCTTCCGGGCCGAGGTGCCTGGGCCCACCAAGGGCAAGCTGGTGCCCCGCGCCCGGCAGACCGCCCGCGTGCTCTATACGATTTATATCGCCCTCACCCTGCTGGAGGCCCTCTTCCTGCTCTGCGGCGGCATGAGCTTCTATGACGCGATACTCCACGCCTTTGCCACCGCCGGCACGGGCGGCTTTTCCACGAACCCGGCCAGCATCGCCGGTTTCGGCAGCCGCTATATCGAGACGGTCTGCGCCGTGTTCATGCTGCTCTTCGGCGTGAACTTCAACCTCTATTTCCTCCTGCTGATCGGCAGCTGGAAGGACGCGCTGAAAAATGAGGAGCTGCACTGGTATCTGGGCCTGATCTTTGGCGCCGCCCTGGCGCTGACCCTGGGCCTGCAAAAGACCTACGGCGGCTTTGCCGCCGCCTTCCACCAGGCCTTTTTTAACGTCAACACCATCATGAGCACCACGGGCTTCGGCACGGCGGACTTCACCGCCTGGCCGGAGTACGGCAAGTGGATCCTGGTGCTGCTGATGTTCTGCGGCGGCTGCGCGGGCAGCACCAGCGGCGGCATGAAGCTCTCCCGCCTGATGATCCTCTTCAAGACTGTGATCTCCGAGCTGCGGCAGATGGTGCGGCCGCGGAGCGTGCAGCGCATTGAGATGGACGGCCGCCGGGTCGAGGCCGGCACCATCCGGGCCGCGGCCATCTTCGCTGTGCTCTACTTCGCGCTGCTGCTGCTCTTTTCCTTCCTCGTCTCCCTGGACGGGGTGGACCTGGCCACCAGCTTCACCGCGGCGCTCTCCTGCCTGTCCAATGTGGGCCCCGGCATGACGGCGGCCATCGGCCCGGCGGGGAGCTTTGCCCTCTTCTCCCTGCGCACCAAGCTGCTGTTGTCCCTGGCCATGCTGCTGGGACGGCTGGAGCTCTATCCCATTCTGGTTCTTTTCTCTCCGCGCACCTGGCGGAGTTAAGGAGTTTTCGTATACATGATCGGATTCGGTACCCTTATCAACGCCGCGGCCATCGTGCTCGGCGGTCTCTGCGGGCTGCTCTTCGGCCGCTTTCTCACCGAGCGGCACCAGGAGACCCTGGGCCGCGCCTGCGGCGTCTGTGTGTTGTTCATCGGCGGCGCCGGCGCGCTGGCCGGAATGCTCGCCGTGGAGGGCGAGGCCCTGGTCAGCGGCCGCAGTCTGCTGATCATCGGCTGTATGGCCCTCGGCGCCCTGATCGGCGAGGCCCTGGACCTGGAGGACGGCTTTGAGCGCTTTGGCGAGTGGCTCAAGCAGAAGACCGGCAACGCCCGGGACAAGCAGTTTGTAAATGGCTTTGTGACCGCCTCGCTCACCGTCAGCATCGGGGCGATGGCGGTGGTCGGCTCCATTCAGGACGGCGTTTTCGGGGATTGGTCCGTGCTCGCCACCAAGGCGGTGCTGGACTTCATCATCGTGCTGGTGATGAGCTGTTCTCTGGGCAAGGGCTGCCTCTTCTCCGCCATCCCCGTGGCGGTGTTCCAGGGCAGCATGACCGCCCTGGCCCGCCTGGTCAAACCTCTGATGACCGAGGCGGCGCTGGACAATCTCTCCCTGATCGGCTCCCTGCTCATCTTCTGCGTGGGGGTGAACCTGGTCTGGGGCAAGCGCATCCGCGTGGCCAACCTTCTGCCGGCCATCGCGCTGGCCGTGGCGGCGGCCTTTTTGTTCCCCGGGCTGTAAAGAAAAACCTCATAGAAGCCCCAATACAACAGTAATGGAACTTTGCTGTTGTATTTTTATAGGGAATATGTTAAGATTCGCTCGTATATCGTTAAGATTTCTTAACAGGAGACGACTATGCGTAAACGGATCAAAGACTTTCTGATCGGGCCGGCGCTGGAGAACTCCCAGCTGGAGGGCGAAAAGCTGAAAATCGTCTGGGGCCTGCCCATCTATTCCAGCGACACCATTTCCTCCGTCGCCTACGCGGGCGAAGAGGTGCTGATGGTGCTCTTCCCCATCATGGGGCTGCTGGCCACCCGCTCGCTCATCTATGTGATGTGCAGCATCATCGGACTGCTGGCCATTCTGGTGTTCTGCTACTGCCAGACCATCGACGCCTATCCCCAGGGCGGCGGCGCCTATATCGTCGGCGCGGACAACCTGGGCGAGGTGCCGGGCCTGGTCGCGGCCTCGGCGCTGCTGGTGGGCTATATCCTCACCGTCGCCGTCAGCTCCTGTTCCGGCGCGGCGGCCATCACCTCGGCCTTCCCGGCGGCGGAGCCCTACAAAGCCTGGATCGCCTTTGCCATTGTGTGCTTTCTCACCTGGGGCAACCTGCGCGGCGTGAGGGAATCCTCGGTGCTCTTCGGCGTGCCCACCTATTTCTTCATTCTCTCCCTGCTGGTCATGATCGTGACAGGCTTCGTCAAGGTCTTTCTCCTGGGCTATGAGCCGCCCACCCCTCAGGTGCAGATGCAGACCATGGGGGATATCAGCCTCTTTCTCTTCCTGCGGGCCTTTGCCTCCGGCTGCACGGCGCTGACCGGCGTGGAGGCCGTGTCCAACGGCGTGCCCTCGTTTAAGGAGCCCTCCGCCCGCAACGCCAAGATCGTGCTGATTTTGATGGCCCTGGTCGTGGGCAGCACCTTCATCAGCGTCGCGGTGCTCACCAATCTCTATCACATCGTCCCCCAGGAGGGCGTGACCGCCATTGCGAGCCTGGCCTCCGCCATTTTCGGCAACGGCGTGCTGTTCTACGTCTTCCAGATCGCCACGGTCATCATCCTCTCCCTGGCCACCAACACCGCCTTTGCCGGCATGCCCCTGCTGCTGGCCATGATCGCCCGGGACGGCTATATGCCCCGGCAGTTTGCCCAGCGCGGCACCCGCTTGAACTTCTCCAACGGCGTGCTGCTGATCTTCTTTACCTCCTCCCTGCTGATCTTTCTCTTCAAGGCCGACACCCACAGCCTGCTGCCCCTCTATGCCACGGGCGTGTTCGTGTCCTTCACCATCTCCCAGGCCGGTATGTACCGCCACTGGCTTAAGAACAAGGCCGCCGGCTGGCGGCACAAGGCTGTCATCAACGGCATCGGCACGCTGATCTGCCTGGCCGTCTGCCTGCTGATCGCCGGCACCCGTTTCCTCAGCGGCGCCTGGCTGGTGGTCGTGGTCATCCCGCTGCTGGTGGCCCTGATGAAAAAGATCAAGAAGCACTACGACAAGGTGGCCGCTGAGCTGCACATCGACGGCGATCCGGCGGAGATCCTGCGCCTGGACAAGCGTCCCTCCCGGGTGCTGATGCCGGTGCAGTCCATCAACCGCTCCTTTGTCAAGTCCCTCAACTATGTGCTGAGTCTGGATCCGGATGAGATCGAGTTTTACTATGTGAGCTCCGGCGATGGGCGGGAAGAGAAGCTCAAGCAGCAACTGAAAGCGCTGCAGATCCCCAAGTCCCACTTTGCCTGCGACGTGACGCTGCTGCGCAACACCAACGAGGTGCTGCTCCGGCATGTGGACACACTGCAGAGCGAGATGGCCCCAGGTGAGACCCTCACCGTGGTACTCAGCCAGTTTGTCTGCGCCGAGCCCTGGGCCAACACCCTGCACAACCAGACCTCTGTCCAGCTCAAGCTGGCGCTGAATCGCCGCCGCAACGTGGCCTACATCAGCGTGCCCTACATTTCCTGAATCGCGTATCCAGACAAAAAAGAACGGAGTCAAACGACTCCGTTCTTTTTTGTTCCGATCAAAGGATGGCGTTGATGCGCTTTTCGATCTCTTTGGCCACGTCCTCGGGGACGATCTTCTTGCTGACGACCAGATCAAAAATCTCACCGCAGGTCTTCTTGTTGAAGAGCTTGATGGGGTACTTCATGATGTTGGGCGCCAGCTCCTGAATGATCGCCACCGCCTTGGGATTGGCGAACATATCTTTCACGGTCGTGCTCCTGAAATCCATGTTGTTTCTCCTTTCCGGGTAAATAGTTCCGTATCTGCGGATAGGAGAATTATAACACGGAAGCCTCCGTCTGTCCAGACAGACGCTTCAGGACCGCTTCGGCGCAGCGCATGCCGTCCACCGCCGCCGAGGTGATGCCCCCGGCATAGCCCGCGCCCTCGCCGCAGGGGTAGAGACCCTCCACGGCGGAGGAACAGCCCTCGTCCCGGGGCAGGCGCACCGGGGAGGAGGAGCGGGTCTCCGGCGCGGTCAGCACCGCGTCGGGATCGTCAAAGCCCGCGAGCTTGCGGCCCAAAGCCGGGATCGCCTGTTCCAGCACATCCGTGATGCGCCGGGGCAGCACCTCGTGCAGATCGCCCCAGCGGACGCCGGGCCGATAGCTGGGCTGCACCGCGCCGGGGCCTTCGCTGGGCACACCGCGGAGGAAATCCCCCACGGTCTGGGCCGGGGCACAATAGGTCTCCCCGCCATAGCTGAAGGCGCGGCGCTCGATCTCCCGCTGCCAGCGCATGCCCGCGAGCACGTCCTCCCCCGGAAAATCCTCCGGATGGAGCGTCACCAGCAGGGCCGCGTTGGCGTTCTCCCCGTCGCGGCGGGAATCGCTCATCCCGTTGGTGACCACGCCGCCCTCCTCCGAAGCCGCGGCGAAGACCTCGCCGCCCGGGCACATGCAGAAGGTATAGGCGCTGCCGCCGTCGGGCAGATGCACGTTCAGGGAATAGTCCGCGGGCGGCAGCTCATCCCGCTCCCGGCCGTATTGGGCCCGGTCGATGCTCGTCTGCCGGTGCTCGATGCGCGCGCCCATGGAAAAGGGCTTGGGCTCCATGGGGATCTGCCGCTCCAGGAGCATCTGGAAGGTGTCCCGGGCCGAATGCCCGATGGCCAGGATCAGATGCCGGCAGGGGAGCGCTCCCTTGCCCTCCGGCCCGACATAGCGGATGCCGCTCAGCGCGCCGCCTTCCAGGATCAGATCGCTCAGCTTCGTCCCGAAGCGCACCTCGCCCCCCAGGGCCAGGATCTCCCGGCGGAAGTTCTGTACCACCTCCACCAGCACGTCGGTGCCGATGTGGGGCTTGGCGTCGTAGAGGATGTTCTCCTGGGCGCCGTGGGCGTGAAACTGCTCCAGCACCCAGCTCATCCGCGGATCGTGGGTGCCGGTGTTGAGCTTGCCGTCGGAAAAGGTCCCGGCGCCGCCCTCGCCGAACTGGACGTTGTTCTCCGGGTCCAGCCGGCCGCCGGCGCGAAAGGCCTCCACAGCCTGCTTCCGGCGCAGGGCGTCCTGGCCCCGCTCCAGTACGATGGGTCGGGCCCCGGCCTTGGCCAGTACCAGCGCGGCGAACATGCCTGCCGGGCCAAAGCCCACCACCACCGGCCGCTCCTCGGTCTGAACCCTTGGAATCGTATAGTTCCGGGGCGCATAGGCGTCGATCTGGGGATCCCTGTTCCGGGCCAGCAGCTTCTCCTCGCCGCCCCGCAGCGTCACCGCAACGGTATACGTATAATGAATATCGCTCTTTTTTCGCGCGTCCAGGGATTTTTTCAGGATGCGCCAGCCGCTGATGCTCTCTGCCGGGACGCGCAGCTTTCTGGCGGCCCGCTCCCGCAGAAGGCTCTCCGCCTCGCCGGGCTCCAGGCGCAGATTACGGATCCGGATCATGCGCCCAGCCTCCCGGCCAGATGGCCGCTGGACCAGGCCCACTGCAGGTTATAGCCGCCGCAGTCGCCGTCCACATCCAGAACTTCCCCGCAGACAAAGAGCCCGGGCATGAACCAGCTCTCCAGAGTCTCAGGGTTGAAGCCGCCGGTCTTGACGCCGCCCGCCGTCACCTGGGCGTGGTCGAAGCCCTCCGTGCCGCGCACGGGAAGCTTCAAATCCAGAAGGACGGCGGCGAGCTTATCCAGATCACTCAGGCCCAGCGCCCGCAGGGGCAGGGCCGCGTTGAGGCCCGCCTGCTTGACCAGCATCCGGCCCAGGCGGTTGTGGAGCATGCCGGTGAGGATCTCCCCGGTCTCCAGGTCGGGAAAGGCCGCCCGCCGCTGCTGCAGCAGCGCCAGGGTCTCCTCCTCGCTCCGGCCGAGAAAGTCGATGTGCAGCGTCAGACCCTCGCCGCCGGTGGCGGCCGCGCGGGAGAGGTCGAAGACCGCCGGGCCGGAGACGCCCGTCTCGGTAAACTGCAGCTCGCCCTCACTTACGGCCAGCAGGCTCTCCCCCGCCTTCAGACGGAGGCGGGCCGGGCAGCGCACCCCCTTCAGGGCGCGGGGCAGCTCCGGCGCGGTCAGCAGCTGCACCAGGGAGGGATAGAGCCCGGTGCGCTTATGGCCCAGGGCTTTTAAGAGCGTATAGCCGTCTGTCACGCCGCCCAGCTTGCCGCCGGCGCAGCCGCCGCAGGCGACGATCAGCGCGTCGGCCTCCAGCGTACCCCCGTCGGTCAGGACAGAATAGCCCTGCTCCCGGCGGCGGATCTCCCGGGCGGAGCAGCCGCAGCGCTGCTCCACGCCCGCCCGGTCCAGGGCAAAGCGCAGCACGTCCAGGACGGAGTTGGCGGAGTTGGAGAGGGGATAGACCCGCCCGCCGTATTCCTCCACCGTCAGGAGGCCCAGCTCATGGAAAAAGGCCAGCGTCGCCTCCGCCCCAAAGGCCTCCAGCGCCGGGCGCACGAAATCCGCCTCCGCCCCGTGGTAGTGCTCCGGAGAGGCGGCGGTGTTGGTCAGGTTGCAGCGGCCGTTGCCCGTGGCCAGGAGCTTGCGCCCCAAGCGCTGCTGCCGCTCCAGCAGTACGACCCGGTGCCCCTGCTCCGCGGCGCTCAGCGCGGCCATCATGCCGGAGGCGCCGCCGCCGATCACGACGACCGTTTTCATTGCTTCGGCAGCGGGTCTTTCCGCTGCAGCTTATGCTTTTTGCCGTCCGGGGTCTGGATGTAGGTGTTCTCCAGCACGGCGATGGTGCTCTCCCGCCAGACGGCGATGTATTCCTTGCGGAGCGCGTCCCGCTCCTGCTTTTCTTCCTCGCTCAGCTCCCGCTCCTTGGCCAGGCGCGCCAGCTCGTTGATGCGGTCAATCTTGCTCTGTTCCATGCTTGCCCTCCGTGTCGATGGTGCCCAGCTCATCCAGCGTCAGCTCAAAGGCCGGGACAAAGTGCTTGAGAAAATACTTGACCTCCGGCAGCGGGTTTTCCTCCAGGGCCGCCCGGGTCTGGGCCTCGGCGGAGAGAAAGTCGTTGTTGCCGGCCTTGCGCTCCTCGATGCATTTGAGATAGGCCGAGAGCTTGTCCGCCGCCTTGACCAGATCGTGCTGCCGCTGCTGCACCTCGCCGGTCAGGATGGGCGTATAGGCCGCGCGCAGCTTCTCCGGCAAAGTCGCCAGCAGCTTTTCGCAGGCCAGCTCCTCCACCTGCTGGTAGGCCGCGTGGATCTCCGGGCTGTGGTACTTGATGGGGGTGGGCAGATCGCCGGTGAGGATCTCGCTGCAGTCGTGGTAGAGGGCGACGGCCGCGGCCTCGTTGGGATCGCAGTCCACGCCGAACACATCCCGGCGGATGATGCCCAGGGCGTGGGCGATCACGGCCACCATGTGGCTGTGCTCCTGGATGTTCTCGGGCAGGGCGTTGCGCATCAGGCTCCAGCGGCCGATGTAGCGCATACGGGAAATATAGGCAAAAAAGTTATAGCTCATGCTCTCCTCCAGTGGATAGGGTATGCCGTATTGTATCATAGCCCCGCTCCTTTTTCAACGAAAAGCCGGGGAGAGTATCTATCCTCTCCCCGGCTCGACAGCGCTTTGTATTACAGATTGGCCTTGATTCTTTCGATCATCTCCGCGTATTCCGCATCCGTGAGCGTCACCCGCCCCGGGTTCATCGCAAACACGCCGCCCCACTCAAACTCGTCCCGGTACTTCGGCACCAGATGGACGTGCAGATGGCAGCCGGTGTCGCCGTACGCGCCGTAGTTGAGCTTGTCCGGATGGAACGCGGCGTGGATCGCCTTTGCCGCACGGGCGATATCGGCCATGAAGGCGCTGCGCTCCTCCGGGCTGATATCCACGATCTCGCTGACGTGATCCTTGTAGGCCACGATGCAGCGTCCCGGATGGCTCTGCTCTTTAAACAGGATCAGCCTGCTCACCGAGAGCTCACAGATGGGAATGCCAAAAGCATCCAGCAGCTCCCCGCCCATGCAATAGCCGCACTTGCTGCGCGGCGCTTCCAATTCGGTCATGTACGTTTTTCTCCTTTCCCGTGTAACAAGAGATTAGTGGTTTTATTCTAAAATCTCCCTGCCGGCTTGTCAAGGAGAGCGCGGGGAAAAATCCCGTCAATCACAGGTTTTTCTTGCTTTTTTTCGACGATGGTGTTAAACTTCGATTTTGTGTAAAAAATATATGGATTCTGAACAGCGAGGAGCCCTTAGCTATGGATAAACTCAGAAATATCGCCATCATCGCCCACGTTGACCACGGTAAGACCACCCTGGTGGACGAGATGCTCAAGCAGTCCGGTGTCTACCGGGAGAACCAGGAGATCGTGGATCGTGTCATGGACTCCAACGATCTGGAGCGTGAGCGCGGCATCACCATCATGGCCAAGAACACCGCCGTCTGGTACGGCGACACCAAGATCAACATCGTCGACACCCCGGGCCACGCCGACTTCGGCGGCGAGGTGGAGCGCATCCTGAAGATGGTCAACGGCGTCATCCTGCTGGTGGACGCGGCGGAGGGCCCCATGCCCCAGACCCGCTTCGTGCTCAGCCGCGCATTGGAGCTGGGACATCGGGTCATCGTGGTCGTCAACAAGATCGACCGCCCCGACCAGCGCATCCACGAGGTCGTGGACGAGGTGCTGGAACTGCTGATGGATCTGGACGCCACGGATGAGCAGCTGGACTCCCCGATGCTCTTCTGCTCCGGCCGCAACGGCACGGCCAGCTATTCCCCCGACGTGGTCGGCACCGACCTCAAGCCCCTCTTTGAGACCATTCTGGAGTACATCCCCGCCCCCGAGATGGACGAGGAGAGCCCCTTCCAGATGCTGGTGAGCAGCATCGACTACAACGAATATGTAGGCCGCATCGCCATTGGCCGCATCGAGCGCGGCGTCATCAAGCAGAACCAGGAGATCGAGGTCTGCAACTACCACAACCCCGACGCCCCGACCATGAAGGCCAAGGCCGTGAGCCTGTATCAGTTTGAGGGTCTGAACCGCGTCCCGGTCACCGAGGCCGGCGCCGGCAACATCATCGCCATGAGCGGCATCGGCGATATCACCATCGGCGACACCATCTGCGCCAAGGGCTTTGCCGAGCCTCTCGCCTTCGTCAAGATCGGCGCCCCCACGCTGGAGATGACCTTCTCCGTCAACGACAGTCCCTTCGCCGGGCGCGAGGGCAAGTTCGTCACCTCCCGCCAGATCCGCGACCGCCTCTTCCGCGAGACGCTCAAGGACGTGTCCCTGCGGGTCACCGACGTGCCCGACAGCACCGACAGCTTCAACGTCGCCGGCCGCGGCGAGATGAGCCTGTCCATCCTGATCGAGACCATGCGCCGCGAGGGCTATGAGTTCCAGGTCTCGCCCCCGCGCGTGCTGTACCAGACCATCGACGGCAAGCGCTGCGAGCCGGTGGAGCGCGTCGTGGTGGACGTGCCCCAGGACGCCATGGGCTCCGTCATGGAGAAGCTGGGCGCCCGCAAGGGTGAATTCCTGGAGATGACCCCGGTGGGCAACCGCATGAAGCTGGAATTCCTGGTGCCCTCCCGCGGCCTCTTCGGCTACCGCAACGAATTTCTGACCGACACCAAGGGCGAGGGCATTCTGGCCTCCGTCTTTGAGCGCTACGAGCCCTATAAGGGCGATATCGCCCGCCGCAGCACCGGCTCCCTGATCGCCTTTGAGACCGGCGAGGCCGTGGCCTACGGCATCTGGAACGCCCAGGAGCGCGGCGCCATGTTCATCACCCCGGGCACCAAGGTCTACGCCGGCATGGTGGTGGGCGTCTGCCCCAAGTCCGACGACGTGCCCGTGAACGTCTGCCGCACCAAGCACCTGACCAACACCCGCGCCTCCGGCTCCGATGAGGCCCTGCGCCTGATCCCGCCCAAGCAGATGAGCCTGGAGCAGTGCCTGGAGTTTCTGGCCGACGACGAGCTTCTGGAGGTCACGCCTCAGAACCTGCGCCTGCGCAAGAGCATCCTGGACCACAGCCAGCGCATGAAGGCCGTCATGCGCGCCCGCAGCTGAATCTTGCAACTCCCCTTCGCCGACAGGCGAAGGGGAGTTTTTCAGGCGCTCATGTTCTTTTTGATCTGGCGGATGGCGTTTTTCTCCAGGCGGGAGACCTGTGCCTGGGAGATGCCCACGGCTTTGGCCACCTCCATCTGGGTGCGGCCGTCGTAATAGCGCAGGGCCAGAATGCGCTTCTCCCGCTCGCTGAGGCGGCGCATGGCCTCCTCCAGGGCGATCTGCTCCAGCCAGTGTTCGTCCGTATTGCGCGTATCACCGATCTGGTCCATCACGGTGGCGCTCTCGCCTACGTCGCTGTACACCGGCTCGTATAGACTCACCGGGTCGCAGATGGCCTCCAGCGCGAAGACCACGTCCTGCCGAGGGATCCCCAGGTGTTTGGCAATGGTCTCGATATCCGGCTCCCGGCCACTTTCGGCGGTGAGGCGCTCCTTGGCCTGCAGCACCTTGTAGGCCGTGTCCCGCATGGAGCGGCTGACCCGCACGGCACTGTGATCCCGCAGGAAGCGCCGCAGCTCCCCGGCGATCATGGGAACGATTATCGGATGGAGAGAAGGATTAAAACGTTCCTAAAATAAGCGATTATTGCTCGATTTCTGCATCTTTCAAATACTTTCGGAGCTGCAGCTTCACGTCGATGCTTCCGTCCTTGTAGATGATGACCCGGTCGATGAGCTGCTGGCAGGTGCTCTGCCGCTGCACGTCGTTCATCTCCGGCCAGGTCGACTGCAGGGTACGGAGGATGCCCTTGATCTTCTGCTTTTTCCTCTCAATGGTGGAATAGCGCTCCTCCTCGCGGATCTGCGCCTCGATGTTCCGGACGCGCTGCCTGGCGTCGAGGATCTTTTCGCTGAGCACGTCGTCGGTCTCGTCCTCGTCCTCGAAGTCGTAGAGACGGCTCAGACGTTTTCTCGCCGCGGCCAGCTCCTTTTGCAGCACAGCGATGGTGTCAACACTGTTTTCCGTCTTCCGGGTGTCGGGCTGCCCCAGGTATTTCAACCGGAACAGCTCGTCGATGACGGCCTGCTCCACGTCCTTGCACCAGAAGCGTTCGCTGTCGCAGCTGTCGGCCTTGCCGAAGCGGGCGTTGCTGGATTCCTGCGAACTGTAGCAGACCAGCTTATGCCCCTTATCGCCCCATTTCTGATAGCGCATCTTCGCGCCGCACTCGCCGCAGTACACGAGCCCAGAGAGCAGATAGTTGGAGGCCGTTCGGTTGACGCTGCGCCGCTGCAGCTCCTCCTGCGCCTCCTGCCAGGTCTCCAGGGAGATGATGGCTTCGTGGTTGCCCTCGTATTCCTCACCGTTGAAGATAATGCAGCCGGTGAGGGACTTGCGCATCAGGATCTGGCGGATCGCCTGGTCGCCGCTGAAATGAAAGCGCTCCGCGATCTTCTGCGGCGGCATCTTTTCCTCGATGTACAGCCGGAAGATCTCCCGCACGACCTCCGCTTCCTCAGGCACGACCTCCAGTGAAGAGGTCTCCTTGTTGTAGCGGTAGCCGAAGGGAACCTTGCCGCCGCCCATCCACTTGCCGGAGGCCACCCGGGCCTGCCGTCCGCGCTTGAGCTTTTCCACGATCTGGTCGCGGTCGAACTCCGCCAGTGTGGCAAAGAGCATCAGCAGGAACTTGCCCTGGGGATTGTCCTTGTCGATGCGGCAGTAGTTTTCCGCCACGGAGACAAAGTTGATGTCCTCCCGGTTGCGGTTGACGGCGCTGTTCTTGCTGTCCTTCGCGGCGACAATATAGTCCTGGATGAACTGCAGCGTGCCCAGCAGCGAGCGGCCGAGACGGTCGATGCGCGCCACCACCAGGGAGTTGACGCGGATGTGCGATTTCCCGGTGTTGAAGTCCGTGATCGCGCCCATGATCTCCTGTAGGGCGGGGCGCTCCATGTTCGTGCCGGTATAGCCGTCGTCGATGAACAGCACCAGGTTCTTGTAGCCGTTGGCCGTGCACCAGCGGACGATATCGGCCTCCTGGATATCCAGTCCGAAGCCCAGATCCGCCTGCCGGTCGGTGGACACGCGGAGATAGCCCACGTTGATGAGGAAATTGTCGTCCTCGTCCAGCTCCACCGCCTCGTCGATGACGATCTTCATATTGTGCTTTAGATCCAGTATGTTTTTCAGATGATAGGTTCTCTCTGTCTTTTTCATAAGTACACCTTCCTTGGTTCATAGAATAGCATAGTTTTTCTCTGTCCGCAATAAATCTACGTTTTTTCTCGCAAGAACTGTGAAATGTAGGAACGGCGAAAAACGGTATGGGACTGTGACGGTCTCATACCGTTTTCGCTTTTCTGTTCACAGCACCGGCTCTCTATGACGCGGTCTCTTGGGCGGGGGCATCGCGTCCCGCTGCTTTACCAGCTCCTGGTTCCGCTGCAGCTTTTTGAGCACCGAGGGCTTCCCCGCCGCGGGAGGCTCGTCCAGATCCCCGTCGAGTTCGTCGTCCAGAGCGTCCAGCTCGGCCCTCGTCAGCGGACGACGCTCATTGCGCTCGTAGATCTCGTTCACGATCCTGTCCACATCGGGGCAGTTGATCCGGATCTTATCGTAATCGGACGGGTCGATCAGCTCGTCGCCGAGAAAAAGTCTCACCTTAAATTCCATTGCCAACCCCTCCTTTCTCTTGAATTGTTGCCGAATCGGGCAAAAAGTAATCCCCCGCCGGGCGGCGAGGGATCTTG